>URWH01000093.1 GCA_900551515.1 uncultured Porphyromonadaceae bacterium | reverse complement strand
TCGACGTGATGCACATCAACCTCCACAAGACCTTCTCCACGCCTCATGGCGGCGGCGGTCCCGGCTCGGGTTCCGTGGGTGTGCGCGCCGGACTTGAAAAATTCCTGCCCAACCCGCGCGTGGTGAAAAATGCCGACGGCACCTATGCTCTCACGGCATCGCCCGATGCCCTCGGATCGATCTCGGCAACGCTCGGCAACTTCGCCGTGCAGCTCAAAGCCCTCGCCTACATCCTCTCGCTCGGACGCGACGGCCTGATGCACGTGGGCCCGCTGGCGACGCTCAACGCCAACTACATACGCCAGTCGCTGCGCCACGTCTACAAGCTGCCGGTCGACCGCGTGTGCAAACACGAATTCGTGTTCGACGGCCTCATCGACAAATCGACCGGCGTCACCACGCTCGACGTGGCCAAACGCCTGCTCGACTTCGGCTATCACGCTCCGACGATCTATTTCCCGCTTCTGTTTCACGAATCGCTCATGATAGAGCCGACCGAAAACGAAAGCCGCGAAACGCTCGACGAGTTCATCGCCACCATGGAGCGCATAGCCAACGAAGCGCGCGTCAACCCCGCCCTCGTCAAATCGGCGCCTCACGACACACCGATCGGACGGCCCGACGACACGAAGGCTGCGCTCAACCCCATAGTCACATGGAATGATCTGAAAGCCAACGCACAATGACCACCTACGACATCATCATCATAGGCTCAGGCCCCGGCGGCTACACTACAGCCGCCGAGGCCGCCCGCCTCGGGCTTCGCTCCATGATAGTGGAGCGCGACGAGCTCGGGGGTACCTGTCTCAACCGCGGCTGCATCCCCACCAAAGCGCTGTGCCGCACCGCCGAAGCCGCGCTGCTGTGCCGCCGAGGCGCGCAGCTCGGCATCGAAACCAGCAATGTCACAATCGATTACGCCCGCGCGGCAGCCCGCAAGGACGATGTGGTGGCATCGCTGCGCGAAGGCGTGGCCATGGCGCTGAACGGTGTCGACATCGTAAGAGGCAACGCACGGTTTGCCGGCGACCACGTGGTGGCCGTGGGCGACGAAGAATATGATGCGCCCCGCATCATCATCGCCACCGGCTCACGCCCCGCGACGCTGCCCGTTGAAGGCGCCGAAGATGCCGCCGACAGCGACACCATATTGTCGCTCACCACTTTACCCGCCGACCTCATCATAATTGGCGGCGGTGTCATCGGCATGGAATTCGCCTCCATCTATTCTGCCTTAGGCGTGAAGGTGACGGTGCTCGAATATTGTCGCGAGATCCTGCCCGGCTTCGACACCGAGATAGCCAAACGTCTGCGCATGGCCCTGAAACGCCGCGGCGTCACCATCGTCACCTCGGCGCAGGTCACCGCCATCCGCGACGGCGGCACCGTGGTGGAATACGAAGAGAAGGGACGTGCGAAGAGCCTGTCGGCCGAAAAGGTGATGATGGCCGTCGGACGGCGCCCCGTGGTGCCCGAGGGGCTGGAAGCTGCCGGCGTGGTGACCGAGCGCGGCCGCATAGTGACCGACGAGAGCATGTCCACCTCCGTAGAGGGCATCTACGCCATTGGCGACGTCAACGGCCGGTGCATGCTGGCCCATGCCGCCACAGTGCAGGGGCGCGTGGCCTTAGGGCTCCAGAAGCTTCCGGCGTGCATCCCCGCCGCCGTCTTCACCATGCCCGAATGCGGCTCGGTGGGCCTGACCGCCGAACAGTGTGCCGCTCAAGGCATTGACGCCTTGGAAGGCAAAGCCATCTACCGCGCCAACGGCAAGGCGCTGGCCATGGACGAGCCCGACGGACTGGCGAAAATAGTGGTCGAACGAGCCACCGGCCGACTGCTCGGCGCCCATATATGCGGAGCGCATGCCGCCGACCTTGTGCAGGAGCTCACCGTGGCCATAAGTCAGTCAATGACAGCACGTCAGCTGCTCGACACCGTACACATCCACCCCACGCTCGCTGAACTGATTCCGGCCGCACTGAGCAATATCGCGCCCTGAAGCGTTATACTGTCTGAACTCTGCCAATCCAATCATGCCCTCAGCCCCCGACATAAGCCTGATAGTGGTGTTTCACAACGCCGAAACGACCATCGAACGCACTCTGCGCTCACTCAATCGCCAGTCGCTGACATCGGTCGAATACATCTTCGTCAACGACGGAAGCACAGACCGCACCGTGGAAGTGATTCAGGACTTCTTAGCCCTCAACCCCGGATTTGCCGGGAGGCACCGGTTGGTCTCGACGCCAGTCAGACGCGGGTCGGCCCATGCCACCACGCTCGGCATAGCCCACGCCACAGGCGAATACGTAATGCGCTGCGACGCCGACGATTATCTCGACCGCGACGCGCTCAACATCATGCTCAGGGCCACCGACGGCAAGCGGCACGACGTGGTGATGGCTCCCTATTATGCCGAAGAGGGCAAAAAAAACAAGGTGGTGGGATTCCGACGCCGGCCGTCGTCGCTCAACGACATGCCCGTCGACACGCTCAACTTCTCGCTCTGCAACAAACTGTTGCGCCGTAAGATGCTCGACGACAACGGCATCGCGCCCTACGACGGCCTCGACTGCTGGGAGGATCTCGGCGTGGTGAGCCGCGTCATGTCGCTGAAGCCATCTGTGGGGTTCACAGATATACCTGTGTATCACTACGTGAAAAATCCGGCGTCGGCATCGCTGTCGCGAAGCTCGCGCGGACGCCTGCTCGAGGATCATCTCGCCATAGCGCTGCTCGTAGAGCAGTGGATGGTGGAGCATGACATGCAGGAGGAATACGACGCATTCCTCAACAATCTGAAATTCTGCGCCAAAGTGAAAATGCTGCGCGGCCGCGACAAGGATGTGCGGCGCTGGCTCAAGACATTCCCCGAGGTGAACAGCCACATCATGGAGCTGCACAACATCAGCCTGCACTGGCGCCTGCTCTTCACAGCCGTGGCCAAGCTGCCCGCCGGGTTCACACAGTGGGTGGCCGACCTCTTCGACATCTTCTATCCGCGCGAAAAAGCCGTCGCTCCGACACGACAGAGCGACACGTCGCGCGATGAAGCGTGAACGTGCCGCTCTTTATCCATAGGCCGGGTAGATCTGTCACTTGCCGCAACCGCAGGCATCGCCGCCGCAGTGGTGGCCTTCGCCTTCGCAACCGCAGTCATCGCCGCCGCAATCGTCGCCGCAGCTGCTGCAGCCGCAACCGCAACCGCTCTGAGGCTTAAGCTCTTCGGGCGTAGCGTCGCGCACGGTGATGATGTTGCCTTTGAAACGCACATCCTTGCCGGCGAGCGGGTGGTTGAAATCCATCTTCACGTCCTTGTCGTCGACCGACACAACGACACCGTTGATGCGGTAGCCGTCGGCTGTCATCATGGGCAGGATGGCGCCCGGTTTCACGACGTTGGCGTCAAACTTGCCGTCGATTTCAAAGATGTCACGGGGCAGAATGGCCACCTGCTCGGGATCGTGCGGGCCGAAAGCGTCGGCCGATTTCACGGTCACATCAAAAGCAGCGCCCGGTTCAAGACCTTCGATAGCCTTTTCCAGAGGCACGATCACGCCGCGGGTCACGCCGAACACGAAGCGTTCGGGATCGTCGGCATTGGTCTGGTGTACGAGTTTTTCACCGTCGGCATCAACCTGATACAGATCGTAGCCGAGTTCGACATATTTTCCTGGTTCGATTTTTTCCATAATTATATTCGTTTTGATTTTAAATACCAATATATCTAACAAACATCATGCCATAAAAGTCGCAAAGTCAGCGGTCGGAAATCGTGTCATAGAGATTGCGGGTGGCATCGGTGAGTATATCGAGCACAGTTTCAAAGCCTTGCGCGCCGTCGTAGTAGGGATCGGGCACATGGTCGAACCGTGAGTAATCGCCGAAAAATTCGGCCATCGGCATGATTTTGTCCTTCGCTTCGACAGTAGGGGCCAGATCATTGAGTCGCGAAATGTTTGACGCATCCATGCCTATGATGAGGTCGAAATCGTCGAAATCCGATTCGCGGATCTGGCGGCACACATGGTTGAGCTGCAGGTCGCGCTGACGTGCATGGGCACGCATGCGCGGATCGGGCTGATCGCCCACATGCCAATCGCCCAGGCCCGCCGAATCTACGGTCCAGTGCGCGCCGGACTGATGTTCGTCGACCACCTCCTGCATAAGGGCCTCAGCCGCAGGGCTCCGGCATATATTGCCGAGGCAGATGAAGAGCACACGTTTCTTGTCGCTGTGTTTCAGCTTGTCGATCAGCGCACTGTAGCGCGGAGAAATATCATTTATCACCATTTTTCAGCTCTTTGAGATCGTTGACAATAATTTGTGCGGCGGTTTCGGCAGCGGCTTCCGTGCCGAGGCGTTGACGCATGGCTGCGTAACCGGCCAGCTGCCGCTCGCGGCCGGTGGGGCCGGGGAGTATGGCCGTCAGCTCCCTGTCGACGGATTCGACGGTGCACAGATGCACGAGCATCTCGGGTATGACCGGGGCGTTGGCGATGAGATTGGGCAGCGACACATAGCGCACTTTCAGCAGATGCTTCATGATGTTGTAGCTGAGTTTCACACCGTTGGCACGATAGCACACCACCTGCGGCGTGCCGGCCAGAGCGCATTCGAGCGTCGCGGTGCCGGAGGTGACGAGCGCGGCCTCGGCATGCCGCATAAGGTCGAAGGTGGCATTTTCGACCACGGGCAGCGTGGTGAACGCATCGTAGTATTCGCGGCTCATGCCGGGAGCGCCGGCAACGACAGCCTGCATGTCGGGGTGGAGCCGGGCCACGGCGTCCATGATCGGCAGGTTGTTTTTAATCTCGCCGCGACGGCTGCCGGGGACGAGCGCCAGCAGCGGCTTCGAGCCGTCGAGCCCGTGACTCTTCACGAAATCCTCACGCGACGGCATCACCGCCAGACGGGCATCAATCTCCTCGCGCGACGGATTGCCCACATAGCTCACATTCACATCCTTGCCGCGGAAATAATCGACCTCGAAGGGCAAGATGCTAAGCACCCGCCGCACGTCGCGCCGCAGCTGCTTCACGCGCCATTCCTTCCACGCCCACACCTTCGGGGCAATGAAATAAAACACCGGAATCCCGGCCTTGCGGGCATACCGCGCCAGCTTGAGGTTGAAGCTGGGATAGTCGACAAGGATCAGCGCATCGCAGTGCGACAAGCTGACGGCCTTCTTCGCCGTGGCGAGATTTGCGAATATGGTGCGCAGGTTGCGGAGCACCTCGCTGAAGCCCATGAAAGCCATGCGCCGGTAATGAATCACCGGATCGCAACCGACTGCCGCCGACATCAGATCACCTCCCAGAAAGGTGAACATTGCCTGCGGATCAATTTTTTTCAGGCCCTCGATAAGAGCGGCCGCATGCAGGTCGCCCGAAGGCTCTCCTGCCGAAATGAAGTAATGCATGGCTCAAAGTTAATACTTTTCGGGATTTTTTGCTAATTTTGCATTCTAAACATCAACCGCCATACCATAATAGCGCACCCTTAAAAAACCATATATCACACAATGGGTCAACTCTGGAATCTACTGAAACGATTCGTTCCGCCATACAAGAAATATCTGGCGCTCAACATCCTGTTCAACATTTTATCGGCAGTGCTGACGCTCTTTTCGTTTGCCATGATAATGCCGATTCTGGAGATGCTCTTTCAGATCAACGACACTGTCTACTGCTACATGTCGCTTACCGACGGCAGTTTTAAGGATGTGTTCATCAACAATTTCTACTATTTCACTCAAGAGGCCATCAGAGCCTGGGGTCCTTCGGCGACCCTCGCACTGCTCGGCGTGCTGCTGGTGGTTTCTACCGGCTTGAAGACGGGCAGCGCCTATCTCGCGTCCTATTTCATCATACCGTTGCGCTCGGGCATCGTACGCGACATCCGCAACCACGTCTACGACAAGATCGTGCGTCTGCCCATCGGATTTTTCACCTCGGAGCGCAAGGGCGACGTGATGGCACGCATGAGCGGCGATGTCGCCGAGATCGAAAACTCCATCATGTCGTCGCTCGACATGGCTTTTAAGAATCCGGTGATGATCATCGCATGCCTGACCATGATGGTGGTCATGAGCTGGCAGCTCACACTCTTCGTACTCGTGCTCCTGCCCATCGCCGGCCTGGCCATGGGCCGCATCGGCAAGCACCTCAAGCGCGCTTCGCTCGAGACGCAGGAACAGTGGGGCTCCCTGATGAGCAACATCGAGGAGACGCTCGGCGGCCTGCGCATCATCAAGGCATTCAACGCCGAGAAGAAAGTATGCGACCGCTTCCACCGCGGCACGCAGCGCTTCTTCGAGCTCTCCAACAAAGTGGCCCGACGCCAGTCACTCGCCCACCCGATGAGCGAGTTTCTGGGCACGTTCACCATAGCCATCGTACTGTGGTTTGGCGGCACTCTGATCCTTTCGGGTTCGTCGCACATCAGCGCGCCCGAATTCATCTACTATCTGGTCATCTTCTACAGCATCATCAACCCGGCCAAGGATCTCTCGAAGGCCATGTACACCATCCAGAAAGGCCTCGCCTCGATGGAACGCGTAGACAAGATACTCAACGCCGTCAACCCCATAGCCGATCCCGAGCATCCGCAGAACATCGGCAAGCTCCGCGGCGAAGTGGTGTACGACGATGTTACGTTCGGCTACGACAAGGAGGTGCCGGTGGCCCGCGACATCAACATACGCATCCGCCCGGGCGAAACCGTGGCGCTCGTGGGCCAGAGCGGCAGCGGCAAATCGACACTCGCCGACCTGCTGCCCCGCTTCTACGATGTGACAGCCGGACGCATTACGATCGACGACCAGGATATCCGCCATCTCACCCTGAAAAGCCTGCGTTCACAGATTGGTATGGTACAGCAGGATGTCTACCTGTTCTCAGGAACGATCCGTGACAATATTGCCTACGGAAAACCGGATGCCTCTGACGAAGAGATCATTGCCGCTGCAAAACGTGCAAACATCCACGACTTTATCATGGAACTTCCACAGCAGTATGAAACCTTTGTCTGAGAACGTGGTGCCCGTCTCTCCGGTGGTCAGAAGCAGCGTCTCTCCATCGCGAGAGTATTCCTGAAGAATCCGCGCATTCTTATTTTCGATGAGGCCACCAGCGCTCTGGACCCGCAGACTACGGGGGCGATTTTACAGCTCTTAAAGCATTTAAATAAGAAGCTT
>URWH01000092.1 GCA_900551515.1 uncultured Porphyromonadaceae bacterium | reverse complement strand
CCCGCTGCTCTCGCGATGCCAGGTCTACACACTCAACCCATTGTCCGACATCGAGCTCAACACCCTTTTCCGCCGCGCCATCACCGACGACGAGGTCATAGCCTCCCACGGCGTCAAAGTGGGGAGCACGTCGGCTCTGTTCCGCTTTGCCGGCGGCGACGCCCGCAAGCTGCTCAACATTCTCGACCTGCTCGAGCAGGCAACGCCTCAGGGCGAGCCGATTACGGTTAGCGACGAGGTCGTCACCAAGAGCCTTCAGAAAAATCCGGCGGCCTACGACAAGAACGGCGAACTGCACTACGACATCATCTCGGCTTTCATCAAATCGCTCCGCGGCAGCGACCCCGACGCCGCCGTCTACTGGCTCGCCCGCATGATCGAGGGCGGCGAAGAGCCGGAATTCATCGGCCGCCGCATGATCATATTCGCAGCCGAAGATATCGGTCTGGCCAACCCCAACGCCCTGCTGCTGGCCAACACCACTTTCGACGTGATACACAAGATCGGATGGCCCGAGGCAAGAATACCGCTCGCCCAGTGTGCCATCTATCTTGCCAACTCGGCCAAGAGCAACTCGGCCTACAAAGCCATCGACGCAGCACTCGACCTCGTGCGCTCGACCGGCAACCAGCCCGTGCCGCTGCATCTGCGCAACGCTCCAACCAAGCTTATGGCCGACATGGGCTACGGACACAACTATCTTTATCCGCATCTCTATCCCGGCAATTTCGTCCATCAACAGTATATGCCCGACACGCTGGGCCATCCCACCTTCTGGACGCCATGCGAAAATCCCGCCGAAGCCCGCGCCGCCGAGCTGCAGCGCCAGCGCTGGCACCCCGACACCGACCCGGCATAACCGCCGGTAATAATCCGCACCCGCAAAAAAATTCGGCCCCGCCGGTAACAATCCGCGCGCACGTCGCGTCATCATATTGTAAACCCGCAAAAATGACAGCCGACGAATTCCGACATACCGTGACACCGATCCAGAATCGGCTCTACAGCATCGCGCTGCACATCACAGGCAACAGCGCCGATGCCAAGGACGCCCTTCAGGACGCGCTCGTCACTCTGTGGGAACACAACCGGCAGCTGTCGGCGGCCGGCAACCGCGAGGCCTATTGCGCCGTGTCGGTCAGGAATCACAGCATCAGCCTTATCCGGCGACGTAAGCTATCGGTCGATCTCTCGGAAGCATCCATGACGCTTGACGATTCCGACCCGACGCTTACCGCCGAACATGCCGACGACCTGCAGCTGCTGCGCCATACTATCGACCGGCTTCCGGAGATGCAACGCCAGGTCATCAACCTGAGCGTTTTCGCCGGATGCTCAAATGCCGAGATCGCCGAAATCACCGGGCTCAGCGACATCAGCGTCAGAGTAGCGCTTTCCCGCTCCCGGAAGCGCCTGAGAGAATTGTTCAACAAAATAAATCATCAGTCATGAACCAGCTTCAGCATCTTCGTCAACTGCTCGACGACTTCTACCGAGGGTCGGCGACGCCACAGCAGGTGGAAGAGATCGGCCGTCTCTTCGCCGAAATGGAGCACACGCCCGACGATCTTGAGTCGGACCGTCGTCTTTTTGAAGCGCTTTCATCGTCTGCGGCCGACACCGCCCCTGTGCCCGACAGTCTTGATGAGTTTGTGTCGTCGGCCATCGACCGCGCCGTCACTCCGCGCCGCCGGTTCCGCCACCCCATCCTGCGCTATGTGATCTGCGGAGTCTCGGCTGCCGCCATGATTGCCATCGTCATATCATTGGGACTGAAATTTGTCCATCCCAACGATCTTAACGTCGAAATCCCCGGCAACCCTCCGCACGACAAGACAGTTGCTTCCGCCAAGCTGCCTAAGCAATCCGACGATATTCCGCAAGTTGTCGAAAAGGCTCCCGACCGGCCAGCCGCCGTACAGCCTGGTCCTGCTCCGACTCGGCGTCCGTCCGCAAAAAAGGAGAACGCGACGGGGATGCACGTCATAAGCGATCCGTCGGAAGCCGAAGCCTATACCGCAATGGCTCTGCACACCCTTTCCGATAAGATGAAATATGTGGCCGAAGCCCATAAAAACGTCGACACCAAGCTCACGGAAATTTCAGAAACTATTAACAACATACTCCAATGAAATCTCTACGCAACCTCCTTACCGCCATCGTGCTTCTTGCATTCTGCCCGGCATTTGCACAGAAAGCCACCTTCCCGTCGCTCGCCGATCAGCCGGGAATATCAAACGTCTACATATCGGCATCGATGCTTTCGATGATGAGATCGCCCAGCATGATTATCGGCAACTCCATCTCGGGCAACCTCCTCAGTAAACTCACCTCTATAGAGGTAATCAGCGCCGAAGAAAATCCTCAGGCCAAAAGCGTGCGCAAAGCCTTCGACGAGTTCGTCAAGGCTGAGCCTAATCTCGAGCTGCTGATGAACGTAAGCGAGGATGGCGAAGCCACCACTATCTACGCACTGCCAACTCAGAATCCCGGCAATTTCTCAAAGGTAATCCTGTTCATCTATAGTGAGGACGGCAAAGAGAGCGAAGCCGATCTCATAGTGCTGAACGGCAATATCACCAACAACGACCTCTCTTCGGTGGCCGGAATCGCATCGCCGGTCTACGGTCCCGCACCCGAACAAACCGCGAAGCCGACCGAGACACCGGCACAGGACGCAACGGCACAGCCTGCCGAATAACGGCGCGTTGGCCGATAAGTCGTTTTTACTGTCCATTCCCGCCAATCAATCACGATTGTAACCTCAGAAAAGAAGATAAATCAGGCTAAAGGTCGATTGTAACACAAAAAATGTTACATTTGCAATTGACAAAACCATTTATAATCTAAAATTCAAGAATTATGAAGAAGTATTTAGCCGAAATGTTCGGCACAATGTTTCTCGTGCTCTTAGCCTGCGGCAGTGCGGTTCTTGCCGGACCCTCGATTGGCGGCCTTGGCATCGGCATCTGCTTTGGCCTCGTGCTCATCTGCCTTTGCTATGCAATCGGCAATGTATCGGGCTGCCATGTCAACCCGGCCGTTTCGTTTGCCATGTTCATCACCGGCAAGCTTTCAGGCAAGGATTTTCTTGGCTACGTAGCCTCCCAGCTCGTAGGTGCCGCTATCGGTGGCGCCCTCCTGTTGCTTATCTTCAAGAGCGGCGCAGCCGACAACCTCTACAATTTCGGCGGCATAACCAAAGTCGTTGAAAACGGCGTGGTTACCGACAATGTTTACGGCACACTCGCAGCCAACGTGCTTCAACCCGGAGCATCGGCAAGCATGACTCTCATCGCTGAGATCCTCCTCACGATGTTCTTCGTGTTCATCATCCTCGCCGCCACCGACGAAAAGCATGGCGCAGGCAACTTTGCCGGTCTTGCCATCGGTATCGGCCTCGGTCTCGTTAACATCGTGGGCATACCCGTCGACAACTGCTCAGTCAACCCCGCCCGCAGCTTCGGTCCCGCACTCTTCTCCGACGGTGCAGGTGCATGGGGCGACTTCTGGATCATGGTTGTAGGCCCGCTCGCAGGCGCAGCCCTCGCAGTCGTGCTCTACCGTCTTGCCGTCAACTGCTGCTGCAAGAAATGCCAGGTTGAGCAATAACCATCCCGCACAACCCATAGCCGCCCTCCCGGCGGCCTACCCCATACGCCCTGCCGCTCCTCCGGCAGGGCGTCTTTTTTTGGCGCCCGGCCGCTTTCCCCATAAAGTCATTAAGGTCAATCAAGTCAATAAAGTCCTTAACGCCGCGGGCGCATCCCAGCCCTCACGCGCCCCTCGCCAGCCGCCAGCCCTCATCAGTGCGATCCGACACCCCGGGATGCAAAAAAGCGGCAGCAAGCGCGTCTCGATGACATCGCTTGCTGCCGCAATGGTTGTGGAAGCTTACGCTTCGGCCGGGGTCACGTTGACGAAACGACGACCGTTCTTGCCTTCCGTGAACACTACCACACCGTCGATCAGTGCGAACAGTGTGTGATCCTTGCCCATGCCTACGTTAAGTCCGGGATGGTGCACTGTGCCACGCTGGCGTTTGATGATGTTGCCGGCCTTTGCATACTGGCCACCAAAAATCTTGACGCCGAGTCGTTTGCTTTCCGATTCGCGTCCGTTCTTCGAACTACCTACACCTTTCTTATGTGCCATTGTCTTTTAGATTTTTGAGGATTAAGCAACTACTTCTTTAACTAACACTTTGGTGAAATACTGGCGATGGCCGTTTTTACGACGATAGCCTTTGCGACGTTTTTTCTTGAAAACGATCACTTTGTCACCCTTAACCAGCGGTGTGAGGACTTCACATACCACTTTGGCGCCATCTACTGTCGGGGCGCCTACAGTTACAGTACCATCGGCATCAGCGAGGAGAACACGGTTGAATTCAACGGTGTCGCCTTCTTTAGTGGCTTCTCCGAGATAATGAACATACAGGAACTTGTTGGCCTCAGCCTTAAACTGCTGTCCCTGAATTTCTACAATTGCGTACATTGTTGTAATTGATACGTTTAACAGGTTAATCCGGCGGGCGGTGCCATCTGCCTTTCAGCTTCCGGCGCGCTTCTTCGAGCCCAACACGGCAAAAATCGGCTGCAAATATAATCACTTTCCCGCTAACCACCAACATTTTCCCCAATTATTTTCGCCCCATCTTCCGACATTAGGGGAGATTAGGGGAGATTAGGGACGTTCGCAGCATGGCAAGACACATTGCGGATCGTATGGCGGGACGTATGGCGGAGGAACAACGTCGGGGTGGTTGCAGCTATCGCCAATTAATGTAGCAGATGCGAAAATCAGAGGCTACAGACGTAAGTGGCGTAAGTAGCGTAATTCCATAAGTGTGCTGCTCCCCTTTATCATCGGAACACGTGTCGCCGGATATCTGGGAATGTAGATCGGCACCCTGACTGCGGGGATTCCTATTTTGTAAGGTACCATCATTACAGGATAATGCGCAATATATGATATAGTATCATGTTTGATGCCGCTGTTAGCAAGATTGATGTAAGCATCGCTGGCGGGAGTGAGAGTGGACGTATCGGTTTCGGCGGGAGCAGGAGCGAGAGCGACGTCGGGAACAGTATCTGCTGGGATGGGGGCCGGGTCGGGGATGGGATCGATGGTGATGTCAGAGGCGGTGAGCCGGGTGCCGGTGCCCGTGTGGGTATCCATGCATGTTTGATAAGCAAGGGTGCTCCCAAACAGCATGGCCAGCATTCCTACGAGCCCGAGAACGGAGGAGAAATACGATTTTTTCTTCTTTGACACAACGTTTGAGATGTTTTCGGCCATAGGATTTTGCAACCCCTCGTCATCTTCCCACTCCTGCTGTTCGGACATGCCGGACTGACCGGTGACATCGTCGGTATTGCGGGTGTCGCCGCGGAATGAGTCGCCGCCGGTGTAGTCGTGACGGAGTTTGTACAAAAGGTCGCCCTCGGATCGGGAGCCAGAGCCGAGAGTCGCCACTATTTCGCTGAGCACGGGGCTTGTGATTTTGCCGGGCACATAACTCTCCGGACCTTCGCCTGTGCATATCATGCATACTATCGCAACAAAATCGCGGTAGTTCTGATGGCGCGAGGCGACGTTGAGACGTTGGAACTCTGTGAGCTGAATATGTAACCTGTCGCCGGCACCGACGCTGAGATCCGTCAGGCAGAAGTGAGTATAGGCCTGAAAATCATTTTCATGCACTTTGTCAATTTGCAGGAAAAGGTCAACGAGAACCTCGGTGAGCCTTTCGGAGGAATAATCCCTAAATTTATTCAATTCATTTTCAGTCATAGAGCTAAGATTAAGTAAGTTAAGCAGATGTGCCGGAAGCGCGGCTCAGCCGGCGCATCTGCATAATATTTATATATTGTGGTTTCAGCGGCGACGCACCGCGATCAGTCACCGCGCCGGAAGATTCGGGACATTGCGGATAATCTCGAGCATCAGGTTGTAGCACTCTTCCATTTCCTGAAGGTCGGCATACTCGCGTGTGCTGTGGATTTCATGCTGTCCGGTAAAGACGCACATACCTCCTTTGAGCCCCTTGGCAGCAAACATGGAAGCTGTGGTTCCTCCACGTTCATCGGCAAATCTGAACTTCTTTCCTGTGGTTGCGGCAGCCTTCTCCACAAGTTCAAAATCTTCGGGACGGAGCGACAGTGCCACATTATCATACTGGACGCCGTCGAACAACACTTTCACACCAACGTTGGGATAGTCGGCAGCCACCTTCGCCAGTGCATCTTTGAGAAGCCTGTCGAAGCGTTCGCCTTCTTTGGGGTCGAAGTAGCGCACACGAGTATTCACGGTGACATCGCCGGTAATGGAGTCGACGTCGAAATCCCAGGGGTGGATATATCCTTCGAGGCCTTCGGTGCGTTCAGGGCGAGTGTCGATGGGGAAGAACGACACATAGGAAGCGGCGGCAGCCACGGCATCGCCAAGGCGTTCGGCTTTTGCGTCGCCGGGGTGAGCCTTACGGGCGATAAACTTCACTATGACACCGCGGGCTGTGAAATTGGATTTTGTGATCACTTCGCCTCCGGGGCCGTCGAGGTCGAAAATGATGTCGGGATTGAAATACATCGTGTCGATATCTTCGGCAGCGCGGCCCACATCCTCGTTGGGACAGAAGGCAAACATCACTTCGCCATGTTTCAGCTTCTTGTTTGTGAGCAGTTCCTTGATGAGCTGCAGTGAAATGGTCACACCGCACTTATCGTCGGCGCCGAGCAGTGTGGTGCCGTCGGTGCGGACTATGGTGTGGCCGTCGAGAGTGTCGACAATCGGCACAATGTTTCCGCCGGGAGCTTCGGGCGTCACATCGAGGTGGCAGGAGATGCCCAGCACATTGCCCGGTTTTTTAATATTTGGGCGAATGGTCACATAAACATAATTTGTAGGCGAAACACAGACCGACCCGGCTTTGGGATTGTCCTTGAGCATCTCGTTGATGGTGCGTTCGAGCTCGAGCGCCATGAGATGCTGACCGTAAGTGCTGACACTGTCTTTGCTCGACTGACTGTTGATGCGGGCCAGTCGCACAAATGTTTCAAGCATCTCGTCCTGCACAGATTCCGCAGCCGAAGCTACAGCCGAGCTGACCGACAGCAGGCCAATCAGCGCGGCACATTTAATAGCTCTAATCGTTTTCATGATTCTTATGGTTCTACAGTTAAATTAATAGGGTGTTCAGTTCCGTGTTCCAAAATTAACTCGCTTTATTGAGGGTTTTGGAG
>URWH01000091.1 GCA_900551515.1 uncultured Porphyromonadaceae bacterium | reverse complement strand
GGGAGGGGGAGCGCATCACCCATGTGGCGCTCTTTGATGCCGATTCACGTTTCATCCATGCCTCGGGCCGCGTGTTTGAAAGCAGTTTCGATCCGCAGCATCCGCTCTACATACCGCGCCGCGTGCTGAAAGCCGTGCGCATCCTCGGCACGCCTCAAGCGGCGGCAATGGCAGTCGCTCACCATCCTGCCTACTTCAATCAACGTTAAAAAACCGTCGGTCGCTACCGATTGTTATTATTTTACTCCACATCGAACCATCAACCAATAACAAAACATAATCTATTATGAAAGCAAACCGTCTGTTGCTCATCGCTCTGGCCGCTCTCACACTTTCGGCCACGAGCTGCGTCAGCAAAAAGAAATATGCTGAATTGCAAACGCGCTACGACGCACTCTCGTCGGATTACAATGCCGCACAGGTGGCGCTCGCCGAAGGCCGTGCCAACAATCGCAGCTACGAAGCCCTCCTTGAAGAGGCGCGCCGCAACAACCAGGCCCTACGCAACCAGTATGAGGCTCTTCAGGGAAATCTCGCACAGAGCCTCGAACAGAATCAGCAGGGCAGCGTCAACATCTCCAAACTCGTCGACGAAATCAACGCGTCCAACCGCTACATCAAGCAGCTCGTTGATGCCAAATCGAAAAGCGACTCGCTCAACATGGTTCTCACCAACAACCTCACCCGCTCGCTTTCGCGCGACGATCTGCGCGACGTCGACATCAAGGTGCTCAAAGGCGTTGTCTACATCTCGCTGGCCGACAACATGCTTTTCCGCTCCGGCAGCTACGAGGTGAGTGACCGCGCAATGGAGATTCTCGGCAAGATTGCCAAGATCATCAAGGACTACAACAACTATGATGTGCTCGTTGAAGGCAACACCGACGATGTGCCCATCTCGCGTCCCAACATCCGCAACAACTGGGATCTCTCCGCTCTCCGCGCATCGTCCGTAGTGCAGGTGCTTCAGAACCGTTTCGGCGTTGATCCCTCGCGCCTCACCGCCGGCGGCCGTGGCGAATACAACCCCGTTGCCACCGAGATCATCATCACCCCCAGCCTCGACCAGTTCATGGACCTCATCGACAAGGCCCCCGAAACCGACGACACCAAATAAGTCATCCTAAGCGCGCAATCAGCAAAGTCATATCAAGAAGCTGCTTCCGTAATTAAGATTGGACGCTTCTTGAATTCCGAAAGAATAATCAAACCCTTTCAGATTTGCACATTTGATGAGCGGCTGTAATTTGAAATCCAAATAGGCTGGAACGCACTCCCGTTCCGGCCTATTTCTTGAGTGTGATAATTGTTTACCCAGCGAGTTATTCAGGCGACTCCTGCTCGCTTACGATGCAGATTCGTCCGTTGTTGACACAACCTTCCCATCTCAGCGTCCCATTTGTGTCTATGGAAATGTAGTATTTGTCAGACTTGGATGCGAAATGGAAATTTTCCGTATCTATGCTTTGATGATCTTGGTATAAAATCATCAAAGCCGCAGTAATGTATCTAAAATGAATGCTTCCCCTCGATGAAAGCATTACATTCAAGAGCGTCAAGAGCGGTGTAATACTCGTCACCGCTTATTTTATCCACCATGTCGCAGGCTATGCGTCCGTCGACCGACTGCATCATGTGGCAAATGATATATGGTCTCATATTTTTGAGTTTAGATTTTCTTGATGAACTTCGCCGGTACGCCACCGACGATAGTGCGCGGCTCCACATCCTTTGTCACCACAGCTCCGGCGGCTATGATTGCTCCGTCGCCTATCGTCACACCCGGAGTAATGGTTACATTGGCTCCGATCCAGACATCCTTGCCGATGTGTATAGGCTTGAATGTCATTGAGCCGCGCTTTGCCGGATCGGGGTCGTGATTTATTGTCGCCATCATGCAATTGTGGCCTATCAGCGCACCATTGCCGATAAAGATACCGCCCTGATCCTGAAACTTGCAGCCCATGTTGATAAACACGTTCTTGCCAAGGTGCAGATTCTTGCCATAGTCGGTATATATCGGCGGGAACAGACCTACCGTTTTGTCAATCTCGTAACCGGTAAGCTGCGACAGCAACACGCGCAATTCATCGGGTGTGTGATAGATGCTGTTTATTTCCGTTGTGATTCGTATCGCATCCTGTGAAGCCCGGTGCATGAACAGGTGTTCTTCGGAATTGTTAATCACCGTCCCGTGTTCCTCAATATATGCGTTATATTCCTGTGGGGTCATATTTTATCAATTATTGGACAGAAATTCGTTTCTGAACGCGCTCGGGCTTTTGCCGGTGACGCGCTTGAACAGTCGAGTAAAATGCTGTGGATACTGGAAGCCAAGGTCATAAGCGATGATGCTTATGTCATTATCTGTCGCTGCAAGACGACGTTTTGCCTCGGCTATTATCCGCAATGAGATAATTTCCTGAGGTGTGCTTCCGGTTTCCCGTTTTATGAGGTCGCCGAAATAACCGGGTGTCAGACTGGCTTTTTCCGCAAAGTAGGATACTTTCGGGATTTCCGTCAATACAGTGCGACCGGAATAAATTTCCGATAACTCCTTCTCAAAATTGGCTACTACCGATGAATTGGCTTTGTGACGGGTTATGAACTGACGATCATAGAAGCGGCTGAGATATTCAAGCAATACCTGAATGTTTGCCGATATCAGGTCAGCGGAATGTGTGTCGACAGGATGTTCGGTTTCCTCTCTGATTTTTTCGAGACAGTCCATAAAAATCTCCTTCTCCTTATCCGAAAGATGCAGGGCCTCTTTCTGCGAATATCCGAAATAACCGAACCTGCCGATTTTTTCGGCAAGCGGCGTACCGTATATCAGGTCGGGATGAAACATCAGGCCCACCACATCGGGAGCAAGAGGCTCGTCTGTGCTGTCAACGTCTATAACCTGACCGGGCGAAAAGCAGACCACGGTACCCTCCTGATAATCGTAGTATTGCCGCCCGTATTTCAGCGAGCAGTTTACACCGTTTTTCAGATATAGAGCATAGACACCATAGTCCATTATCAACCTGTCGAATCGTTTTGTAGCTTTCTTCAGGTCAATGACTGTCACAAGCGGATGATATGTAGTAAGCCCGTACAGCCGGTTATAGGCATCTATCGAATCAAGTTTTATAGTTTCTGTCGTTTTCATGTTGCAAATTTAAGCATTAAAAGTCTAATTTTCATCGTCATCATAAATGATGGTAGGCTTCGCCATAATAGTGGTAAGCGCAAAAAACGGAGAATATCTAATTTTGCACTTGTAAAAATATCGTCTGAAATATGAGAACAGGAATCAAATTTATCATCTCGGCAGTCCTCATGCTGACTGCGCTTGCCTCTTTCGCATCCTGCACACCGAAAAATTCGTCAGAGAACGGTTCGGAAAAGGCAACTGAGCCGAAAATATTAGTGGCTTATTTCTCTGCACAGGGGCATACAAAGGCAGTTGCGGAGAGAATCGTGTCTGTCACCGGCGGCGATTTGTTTGAAATAACACCGGTCAATGTCTATACCGAAGAGGACCTCGACGGCTGGAACGAGAGCGCACGCGGTACCCGCGAGTCGAAAGACCGAAGCACTCGTCCGGAAGTTAAAGACAAGGTTGAAAACTTCGAGAAATACGACACCATCTATCTCGGATTCCCGATCTGGTGGTTTACCGCTCCTACAATTGTCAATACTTTCCTTGAGCAGTATGACACTTCCGGCAAGACCATCATCCCTTTCGCCACATCGGGTGGAAGCGAATATGGAGATACGGAGAAAGACCTGCGTGTTTCGGCTCCCAAGGCAATCTTCAAGCCAGGCAAGGTGCTCAACGGAATGAATGAACAACAGATAAAAAATTGGATTGACAGTCTGAAATAACATACAGTATGACGGCAGCTCATCGAATAATCAAAACGTTTCTGATAATTCTTTCACTGGCAACATCTATGACGGCAAATGCACAGACAAAAATTCACCTCAATGTCGGAAACCGGACTCTCACAGTTTCGTTAGCAGATAACGAGGCTACCCACAGTCTGGTTGGCCTCTTGAACGATGGCCCGATAACAATCAATATGTCGGATTATGTCGGATTTGAAAAAGTCGGAGCTTTGCCTCAGCCTTTACCCGCATCGGATACGCACATAACGACTGTCCCCGGTGATATAATGCTGTATCAGGGTCGTAATATGGTAATATTCTATGGCTCGAATTCTTGGAGCTATACCCCTCTGGGCAGGATTGACGGCGTTACGGCGTCTTCTTTGAAAGAGTTTCTTGGAAACGGCAATGTGGAAGCGACCTTATCGCTATCGTCAGCCTCCGGTATCGGCGAGGTAAAAGTCGACAATGGCAAAGACGTCATCATATACGACCTTAAAGGCAACCGCTTGAAAGAAATCATAGCGGCTGGCGTCTATATTGTCAACGGCAAAAAAGTATTCATAGAAAAATAGTAAATGGAATGAACAAAACATTTTTATCGGCAGTAATATGCGCAGCAACGTTTTTTACTGCAAATTCTCAAGATATGAACAATCCCAACACAAACACTTCCTTAGCTCCTGTGGAGCAACTTCAACTGACGCAGGAATGGGACAAGACATTCCCAAAGAGCGACAAGGTGGAACATCGCAAGGTAACATTTGTCAACCGCTATGGCGTGACACTTGCAGCCGATATGTACAAACCCAAAGGTGCCGAGGGCAGACTGCCGGCAATAGCTATCAGCGGGCCTTTCGGAGCGGTGAAAGAACAGTCAAGCGGGCTGTATGCACAGCAACTTGCCGA
Source organism: uncultured Porphyromonadaceae bacterium (assembly GCA_900551515.1). Next base: position 2,506 of record URWH01000091.1, on the reverse strand, counting down.
GCGTGGATTTCTAACTATCGCCTTCGATCCCTCCTTCACCGGCGAAAGCGGAGGCATGCCCCGTCGCGTGGCTTCGCCAGACATCAATACCGAGGATTTCTCGGCTGCCGTTGATTTTCTGTCGGTTCAGCCCGATGTTGATGCCGACCGCATCGGCATACTCGGCATTTGCGGTTTCGGAGGTTTCGCCATCAATGCCGCCGCCAACGACCCTCGTATTAAAGCCACAGTCGCTTCTACAATGTATGACATCAGCCGTTGCACCTCAAACGGTTATTTTGATGCCAACGACAACCCGGATGCTCGCTACAAGATGCTGGAGGCAATGACCGCACAGCGCACCGAGGATTACCGCAACGGTTTCTATAAACGTGCCGGAGGTGTAGTAGACCCGCTTCCTGCCGATGCTCCGCAGTTTGTAAAAGAATATTACGACTACTACAAGACTCCGCGCGGATTTCATCCTCGGTCAGGCAACTCTACCGATGGCTGGAACTTCACATCCAACCTCCCGTTTATCAATTTTCCATTACTTACCCGCGCAAGTGAGATACGCAACGCAGTGATGGTCGTGCATGGCGAGAAGGCCCATTCGCTCTATATGGGCAAAACCGCTTTCTCAAAACTGCATGGCAATAACAAAGAGCTTCTTATCGTTGCCGACGCCAACCATTGCGATCTTTACGACAATCTCGAAAAGATACCGTTCAACCAGATTGCAACATTCTATACAACCCAGATGAAATAAATCATTTATCGCAACTAAACAATCAGCCGGTCATATTAGGATTTCTTATAATGACCGGCTGTTTTTGAAGTAAAATCCCTCTCCAGACGCCAGTTATTCACGCTACTTGCAACAGACAATCACCATAACTTCGCTAACAACGAGACAGCGATTGAAAGGATGAATGCCGATGTCCTACAATTTGAAGCCATCGTGTCTAAGACATGGGGCACGGAAGAAGAACTAAAACAGCTAAAATCCGACCATGCCACCCTCGACAGGAAGATAACTGCTGAACTTGCTCCAAAACACGACGAAAAGGACGGCGAGGAAATAACCCCGGTAGATACGCATGTGCAGTCAGTACCGAATACCGATATACCCCCGGATCATAGTGACAATTCTTCTCTCGTAGCAGAACCTCAACCACACTATCAACCAGCGACTAATCATCACACCCAGCCTCGACCAGTTTATGGATCTCATCAATAAAGCGCCTGAAACCGACGACACCAAATAAGTCCTCCGAGATCCACAATCAACAGTTTTTTATATCAGGAGGCAGGTCAAATAGGCGCAGCCTATTTTTCACAATCTGCTTAAATCATAAAACAAAGAGGGCGTGTCAAAACGGAATAGCATTCCGGTGTTGACACACCCTCTTTCTACATTGAACCAAGGAAAAAAACGGACTAATTGCAAAAAATCACAGGTTGAGATACTCTTTCAGGGTTTCAACATATTCTTCAAATGCATTCCGTCCTGTTTGGGTTACGCGGCACGCTGTACGGGTTTTCTTACCGACAAACCCTTTCTCCATTGTGATGTATCCGGCGTTTGCCAGTTTATCGAGCTGCACACTGAGATTACCGGCAGTCGATTCTGTCTTTCCACGCAGATATACAAAGTCAGCTTCTTCTACGTTCATCAGTATCGACATCACTGCGAGTCGCAACTGCGAATGAAGCAACGGATCGAGTTCTTTCATTTAACAGTGTTGGCTTTATGATTGATAATATGTCCCGGCACAACAAACATTGCTATAAATGCAGCCATGAACATCGGCAGATACCAGTTGGCGTATAGTGTCACATCACCGGCTATGCAACACATGGTGAATATGCCGATCACCATACCGGTTATGCCACCTACAGTCAGCGACCGCTCTTTCAGTATTATGCCTTGGGCAATCTCTCCCAATGGCACAACCACAAGGGCAAAAGCCAGCATAGTCGACCAGCTGCATACGTCGCCGATCAGTTGAAAACCCAGACACATTGCCGTTGCAACGATCCCCATAATGCCGACGACCGACCATATTTGAGATGTAATGCGGTCAGAATAATTTTTTACACCGCATTTCTTCTGCTCCCTGCGAGCCATGATTGGTGTCGCGATGCCTCCGACTATCCATATCAGAAACCAGAGATAGTTCCAGACGGGTTGATGAGTAGTGGCAAGCATTATCCATACGAGGATAGTTACCGCAACAGTCAGATACCCCCAAAGAAGCATGATGTTGCCGTTGCCGATGTAGCGGTCTTTCGTCCGGGCGATCATCTCCGTGATGATTGCAAGACTCTGTTTTTCGTTGATCTCTTCTTCTTTCATTTCTTGATAAAATTAATCAGTTTATAATATAAATCATTTCTCTCTGAAAAAAGGCGGCTCGCGATTACCGCCCTCATTCGGTTGTAAATTTAATGCGGTTTATAATATAAACCAAATTTTAATCCGTCTTTTTTTGATTATTTTTCATGTCCACAACAAAATATGGAC
>URWH01000090.1 GCA_900551515.1 uncultured Porphyromonadaceae bacterium | reverse complement strand
GAAATTTTATCATCTTTTTGACTCGTTAGGAGTCAACTTTTTTCAGGACGAGACAAATCCGCAATCCGGCGGGTCATTAGACGCCGGAATTTATCGCCGTTTCATGAATTATTTGTAATTTCGCGAAACTTTTGACGTCATGGTTCATTTCGATACTGATTATATGGCCGGCGCACATCCGGCTGTTCTTTCCCGTCTCGTTGAGACCAATTCCGAACGTACGACAGGCTATTGCTCCGATGCTCATTGCGCCCGAGCAAAGAAGCTGATTCTCGATGCTTTCGGCATCCCCGAAGGCGAAGTATTCTTTCTGGAAGGCGGCACTCAGACCAATGCCACGGTGATCGACCGACTGATCGGACGCGGTGATGGCGTGATCGCCGCCGACACTGCGCATATCAATGTTCATGAAGCCGGTGCTGTTGAGAACGACGGTCACAAAGTGCTCACCGTTCCAGGTCGAGACGGCAAGATCTGTGCCGGACAGATTGAAGAGCTGATGAACGACTTCAATGCCGACGGCTCGGCGGAACACATGGTGCGCCCCGCCATGGTCTACATCTCCTATCCGACCGAACTCGGAACCCTCTACTCAAAGGATGAACTCAAAGAAATCTACGGCGTCTGCCGGGCTAATGATCTGCCGCTGTATATCGACGGTGCGCGTCTGGCCTACGGACTCGCGGCAGCCGAAGGCGAACTTTCCGCAGCCGACCTTGCATCGCTCTGCGATGTGTTTTACATCGGAGGCACCAAATGCGGCACGCTCTTCGGCGAAGCTGTGGTGACAAAGCGGCCTCAGCTTCTGCCACGCTTCATCTCGCACGTGAAACGTCACGGCGCCCTCATGGCAAAAGGCCGTCTGCTCGGCGTGCAGTTTGAAGCGCTGTTTGACGACGGCTTGTATTTCGAGATCGGCCGTTATGGCGTGCGCCTCGCCCGCCGGCTGAAAGAAGGCCTCCTTGCACGCGGAATACGCATGCTCGTCGACTCGCCCACCAACCAGCAGTTTTTCGAGCTCCCCAACTCCGTCATCGACCGCCTCCGTGAGCACGTCACATTTGAACTCTGGGGCATCCGCGGCGACAAAGAAACCGCCGTAAGGTTTGTGACCGACTGGTCATCAACGGAAGCCGACGTTGATCACCTCCTCACCCACCTCTCCGCCATCCTTTAACCCGCTCACCGCAGTTTCTCAACCATCTTTTCTGTCCCCGCCCGACGTGGACGGCAAATTCCATTGTTGTCCTTTTTTTGAGGGGGGCTTATTTGGTTTGTGACAGGGTTTAATTAATTTTGCGTTGCCGGGAGTTATCCATTTTAAAACCGGCCTTGGCGATGCTGACAGTCCTGATTTGCCCTGCGAAATCATAGAGGGCGCCGAAAATGTATCTTGAATCTGCTGCAAACATTTCACCGTGAGGAGTGGAGGATATGACAAAAGTGCGGGATCAGGGTGATTGAACCGTGATCCCGCACTTGTAGAGTGATGTCGGAATTGTGTCAGGCGAGGGTGTATTTGCAACGCACTGGCGAAACTATGGTGCCATCTTTTTTCAGTTGCGCGAAAACTTTGTCGACAACTTTCTTGTCAAGGCCGGTGGTCTCTGCGACTTTTGATGCGTTGACCGGTTCGCCGGCGTTACGGATGGCTTCGATAACTTTAGCTCTTTCGTCCATAATCAGATATTAATATTATTTCACTTCTTCGAAGTCGACGTCGGTTACGCCGTCGCCGTTGCCGGGGTTGGGGGTGGGACCGGCCTGCTGGTCTGCCTGTGCGCCCTGCTGTGCCTGTGCCTGAGCGTTGAGGATCTCCTGCTGGGCGGCGCCGAATGCGGTTTCGATTTCTTTGATCGCCGAGTCGATGGCTTCGATGTTCTGGCTCTTGTGGGCTTCTTTGAGGGCTGCGAGAGCTGTCTCGATCGGGGTCTTCTTGTCGGCCGGAATCTTATCGCCGAGCTCGTTGAGCTGTTTTTCGGTCTGGAAGATGATTGCGTCGGCCTGGTTGAGTTTGTCGATGCGCTCTTTTTCCTTTGCGTCGGCGGCTGCGTTGGCGGCTGCTTCGTCTTTCATACGTTTGATTTCGGCGTCGGTCAGGCCGCTGGATGCTTCGATGCGGATGCTCTGCTCTTTGCCGGTGGCTTTATCTTTGGCCGATACGTTGAGGATGCCGTTGGCGTCGATCTCGAAGGTCACTTCGATCTGCGGGATACCGCGGGGTGCGGGTGCGATGCCGTCGAGGTGGAATTTGCCGAGTGTCTTGTCGTCCTTGGCCATGGGGCGTTCGCCCTGGAGTACGTGGATTTCGACTGAAGGCTGGTTGTCGGCTGCCGTGGAGAATGTCTCGCTCTTGCGGGTAGGGATGGTGGTGTTGGCTTCGATGAGCTTGGTCATCACGCCGCCGAGGGTTTCGATGCCGACTGACAGAGGCACAACGTCGAGAAGAAGCACGTCCTTGACGTCGCCCGACAGGACGCCGCCCTGAATGGCTGCGCCCACGGCTACTACTTCGTCGGGGTTGACGCCTTTCGACGGAGCTTTGCCGAAGAATTTTTCAACCACCTGCTGGATGGCGGGGATACGGGTCGAACCGCCTACGAGGATCACTTCGTCGATATCCTTAGGTGTGAGGCCAGCGTCTTTAAGGGCCTGTTCGCACGGTTTCACTGTGGCCTGGATGAGCTTGTCGGCCAGCTGCTCGAATTTTGCGCGGGTCAGGGTCTTTACAAGGTGCTTGGGAATTCCGTTGACGGGCATGATGTACGGCAGGTTGATTTCGGTGCTCGTGGTGCTCGAAAGTTCGATCTTGGCTTTCTCGGCGGCCTCTTTGAGGCGCTGCAGTGCCATAGGATCCTGACGGAGGTCGACGCCTTCTTCTTTCTGGAATTCGTCGGCGAGCCAGTCGATGATCACGTGGTCGAAGTCGTCGCCGCCGAGGTGTGTGTCGCCGTTGGTCGATTTCACTTCAAACACGCCGTCGCCGAGTTCGAGGATGGAGATATCGAATGTGCCGCCGCCGAGGTCAAACACGGCGATCTTCTGATCTTTGTCGGTCTTGTCGAGGCCGTAGGCAAGTGCAGCTGCTGTAGGCTCGTTGACGATACGTTTCACGGTGAGGCCTGCGATCTCGCCGGCTTCCTTGGTGGCCTGACGCTGAGAGTCGTTGAAGTAGGCCGGCACGGTGATCACAGCTTCCGTAACCGACTGACCGAGGTAGTCTTCGGCCGTTTTCTTCATTTTCTGAAGAATCATGGCTGAGATTTCCTGAGGGGTATATTCGCGACCGTCGATGTCGACGCGCGGAGTGTTGTTTTCGCCGCGGACCACTTTGTAGGGCACGCGTTCGATCTCGTTTTTCACCTGGTCGTATGTTTCGCCCATGAAACGTTTGATCGAATAGATGGTGCGTTTCGGGTTGGTGATGGCCTGACGTTTTGCGGGATCGCCCACTTTACGTTCGCCGCCGTCGACGAATGCTACGATTGAGGGTGTGGTGTTGCGTCCTTCGCTGTTGGGGATCACAACGGGGTCGTTGCCTTCAAGCACGGCCACGCATGAATTGGTTGTTCCAAGGTCAATGCCGATAATTTTTCCCATAATAAATAAGTTTTATGTTGTTTTTTGAATTTTGATTATTTCGTTGTTTTTTTCAAGTCATAGTAAAAACAAACTTTATGCCAAAAAAGTTGAGCTATTGTTCGTTGTCTTGTTATTTTGTTGATATATAGCACACTGCGGGATGCGACCGCGACTGACATTCCGACAGCCGGCGGCTGACATATCTGCCATTTTTGTTGGCAAAGCGGCGAATAATATGTAAATTCGCACATTGTTAATATTCAAACGATATACATCCCTGCCATGAAAATCTCCAGCGCCTCTCTGCTCACGTGTGCCGCCGCCGTGGCGACGGCTTCGCCTGCCCTTTCGCAGACATCGCCCAAGCCCGATTCCAAGCCCCGCCGCCCCAACATCGTCTATATAATGACCGACGACCATACAGCTCAGATGATGAGCTGCTATGATCCGAGAAATATCTCCACGCCCAATCTCGACCGCATAGCCGCCGACGGCGTGCGCTTCACCAACAGCTTTGTGGCCAACTCGCTCAGCGGCCCCTCGCGCGCATGCATGCTCACCGGCAAGCACAGTCACACCAACGGCTTCCGCTCCAACGAAACCGACACCTTCGACGGCTCCCAGCCCACTTTCCCCAAATATCTCCAGAAGGCCGGGTATCAGACAGCAATCTTCGGGAAATGGCACCTGCACACGCTCCCGACAGGCTTCGACCGGTGGTCGATAGTCCCCGGCCAAGGCGACTATTACAACCCTGACTTCATCGAACAGACGGGCGACACGGTGCAGTATCACGGCTATCTCACCGACATCATCACCGACCGCTCGCTCGACTGGCTTGAAAACGGCTGCGATACCGACAAGCCATTCTGCCTTCTGATCCATCACAAGGCCATTCACCGCAACTGGCTCGCCGACACCTGCGACCTTGAGCTTTACGAGGACAAGACCTTCCGCCTGCCCGACAATTTCTATGACACCTATGAAGGCCGCGTGGCCGCTCAACAGCAGGAGATGGCCATCGCTTCGCCGCACGACATGGACATTGTCTACGACAACAAGATGATCCGCCCAGGAGTCGAAACCCGTCTGCGCCGCTCCTACGAAGGTATGCTCGCGCGCATGGACTCGGCACAGCTCGCGCGCTGGAACGCTCACTATGATCCCATAATCGAGAAATTCTATGCCGACTCGCTCACCGGCGATGCCCTGGCCGAGTGGAAATTCCAGCGCTACATGCGCGATTACGCCAAAGTAGTGGCCTCGCTCGACCGAAACGTGGGGCGCGTGCTCGACTGGCTGCGTGACCACGGCATGCTCGACAACACGCTCGTGGTCTACACTTCCGATCAGGGCTTCTATATGGGCGAGCACGGATGGTTCGACAAGCGTTTCATGTATGAGGAATCGATGCGCACGCCTCTGGTGATGATGCTCCCCGAAGGCTATGACGCCTCGGGCGACATCCCACAGATGGTACAGAACATCGACTACGCTCCCACGTTCCTCGATCTCGCCGGCGTAGAAATACCTGCCGACATGCAGGGCGTATCCATGCTTTCCCTACTCAGGGGCGAAAATCCCGATCAGTGGCGCGACTGCCTCTACTACCATTTCCACGAATATCCCGCCGAACATGCCGTGAAACGCCACTACGGCGTACGCGACAGCCGCTACAAGTTGATTCACTTTTACAACGATATCGATGAATGGGAGCTTTTTGATCTGCAGGCCGATCCGACGGAGATGCATAATCTCTACGGTCAGCCCGGCATGGCCGAAGTCACGGCCCGCATGATGGAAAAACTGCGCGCCGCTCAGGAACTTTACGACGACCCGATACGATTTGAATACCCTCTGCCCCAGTCGGCAAAATAGTAACCGCCATGAAAACAAGACATTTATTATTAGGCGCGCTCGCAGCAATTTCAGCAGCGCCCTCGGCCGTGGCTCAGCGCTATGTCAAGGAGCTGACATTCCCCGCCGGCGCCGATTCGATAACGAAAATCGAGATGGCCGGACAGCTTGTGGCCAATCCTCAGCAGAAGGCATGGCAGCAGCGTTCGCTGACCGCTTTTCTGCATTTCGGCATGAACACGTTCACCGACCGCGAGTGGGGCGACGGTAAGGAGTCACCGTCGCTTTTCAACCCCGACAGCCTTGACACCGACCAGTGGGTACAGGCATTGAAGAATGCAGGTTTTTCGATGGTCATTCTTACAGCCAAGCATCATGACGGATTCTGTCTGTGGCCTACGGCTACAACCGAACATTCGGTAAAGAACTCGCCGTGGCGCGACGGAAAAGGCGACGTTGTGGCCGACCTTCGCAGCTCATGTGACAAGTATGGCATGAAACTTGGCTTGTATCTCTCGCCATGGGACCGCAATGCGGAATGTTACGGTGATTCACCGCGCTACAACGATATGTTTGTGGCGCAGCTTACTGAATTGCTGACCAACTACGGGAAGATCGACGAGGTTTGGTTCGACGGCGCTTGCGGCGAGGGACCCAACGGAAAGAAGCAGGTGTATGACTGGCTGCGATTCCGCGACACGATGCGCCGGCTTCAGCCCGAAGCCGTGCTTGCGATCACTGGCGACGATGTGCGGTGGGTAGGCAACGAAGGGGGCAAGGGTCGCGAAACCGAATGGAGCGTAACGCCGCTTGTGCCTTCGATTTTCAGCTATTCCGATTCGATCAACAGCTCGCTCGGCATCGACGCCATGTCGAAGGATCTGGGAAGCCGCAGTCTGATTGCCCGCGCTGACAAGCTGTACTGGTGGCCGTCGGAGGTAGATGTCTCGATCCGTCCGGGATGGTTCTGGCATGAGCGTGAACACCCGCATTCGGTGAAGCGTCTTGCCGAAATATATCTTGAGTCGGTGGGGCGTAATTCGGTGCTGTTGCTCAATGTGCCGCCTGACCGTCATGGTCGTATAGCTGATGAAGATGTTGAGCGTCTGTGGAAGTTTCGGATATGGAGAAATAGGAATTTTAGGGATAATAAAGCCGGTATTCCGGGATCAAAGATCAATACTGTGGTTCTGAAGGAGGATCTTGATAGTGGTCAGCGCGTTGAATCATTTGATGTTCTGGGGCTTGTTGACGGCAAATGGCAAAAGATCACCTCGGGCACAACCATCGGAAATAAACGGATACTGATGTTCGATCCTGTGACTGTCGATGATCTGCGTCTTTATGTCACATCGTCGCGCGGCGAGCCGCATGCTTCGATCACCGGAGCTTACGATGTTGCAATGCCTCTCGAACAGGTGGAATATATGCCGGATTATCCTGCCGTAGCCGAAGCTCCTGTGCTGAGTATGGTGAGGTCAGGTAAGAATCCGTCATATCTTTTTGAATTCAAAAATCCTCAGACGTTTGCCGGCTTTGTTTATACGCCGTCGGTCGACACCGGTCAAGGCTGCATGTACCGTTATTCCGTGATGGTCAGCGACGACGGCCATGAATGGACCGAGGTGCCGGTAGTCGGCGAGTTCGGTAACATAGCCGCCAATCCGATCCCGCAGCAGGTCGTATTCGACAAGCCGGTGTCCGGCAGATTCTTTATGGTAATTTGCGGTGAAAATACCGGACGCTCATTTGTGCCCGGCATAGAGGAAATAACATTGCTCGCGCCCAGGCAGGGATAATGTAGCGCTGAATAGGAATAAGAGCTTGTTTAATAATAAATGTTAACGGCAGGGCTGATGTAACTTTCTTTATAATAGATAACATAATGTTAAATTATAATACAATTGT
>URWH01000089.1 GCA_900551515.1 uncultured Porphyromonadaceae bacterium | reverse complement strand
CCCCATTATCCTCCAGTCCATTACGGCTCGTCCCCGCACCGCTCATCCCCGAATATTCATCCCCGCACCGCACAGTCCCCGCACCTCCGGTCGCCCCATATTTAGCCTGGACCTTCCGTTCCGCCCACTCATATAAAATTTTTGTCCCGGCACGGAGCTTTAGCGACGCCCACTCGAAGCTCTACTCTTCCCCCTTTCCCCCCCTCCGATGCTTTTTAATCATAGAATTTATGGTAATTTTGCATCGGCTTCCGAAAAGTGAACTTATCCCAAAGGCAGCCGCAGAGCTATGATCATCAATTCTTTTGAATTCTTCTGGATTTTTCCGCTGATATTCCTCTTTTATGTGACGCTCCTGTCGTGGCACAAGGGAAGCTCAGGGCGGCTGGCCAACGTGTTTATTCTCGTGGCCTCCTATCTGCTGTTCTGGCATTACAATCAAGCGATGACACTGGTGCTTCTGGCCGTTACCCTTGTCACATGGTGCGGTGCACTGGCAGTGCGGCGATACGATCGTAAGAAGGTGATCGTGATCACCGTGGCACTGCTGGCTCTTTTGCCTCTGCTCATGCTGAAATATTATCCTTTCATCAATCAGAATCTCGGCCTACTCACGGGCGCCCGCGACGGCGAAGGCGCTTTGCCGGGACTCAATCTGGCCATTCCGCTGGGCATCAGCTTCTTCACGCTTCAGGCTATAGGCTATTTCTTTGATGTGGCCAGAAAGAAAGTGGAAGCCGAACGCAATCTTGCCGACTATATGCTATTTGTGGCCTTCTTCCCGCAGATAGCATCCGGCCCTATCAGCAAAGCTTCCGATCTGCTGCCGCAGATAAAAAAGCGCCGTGAGTTCAATTACGATCAAGCAACGCAAGGCCTTAAATGGCTGCTCTGGGGCATGTTTCTCAAAGTGGTGGTGGCCGACAATATAGGTGAGATGATTGCCCAACCGCTGGCCGACAGCGCTTCGTATTCGAGGCCGACACTCATCCTTTCCATGTTGCTCTATTCCGTGCAGATCTATGGCGATTTCGCCGGCTATTCCTTTATGGCCCTGGGCATCGGGCAGCTCCTCGGCTTTGAGCTGATCAACAATTTCCAGCGCCCTTATCTGTCGGCTTCTGTGACCGAATTCTGGCATCGATGGCACCGTTCGCTCTCCATATGGCTCAAAGATAACATCTACATCCCCTTAGGCGGAAGCCGCTGCGGCAAGATCCGCAATTCGGTTAATATCTTTGCCACATTCCTGGTGAGCGGCCTCTGGCATGGTGCCAACTGGAATTTCGTCCTGTGGGGCGGCATCCACGGAGCGGCGCAGGTGGTTGAGAAGCGCACCGGCTTTCAGGATGCCACAGGCAATCATCCTGCCGTGAGAGCCCTGCGCGTACTGCTCACGTTTTGCATCGTGACGTTGGCATGGCTCTTCTTTTTGCAGCCGTCGGCCGGCGCAGCCTGCACAACACTGGGACATATCATCTCACCGGCCGGAAAAAAAGCTCTTGATTTCACTTTCCCGCTGATCCTGACAGCCATAGTGATAGCCAAGGACATCATCGATGAATATGCTCCCCGCTTGCGTCCCTTGCATGCTTCCAGTGTTATTGTCCGCTGGACAACATATTCGGCGTTGATATTCATGATTATGGTATTTGCAGTCTATGGCGAGAAATTTATCTATGCCGGATTTTAAATCGTAAGGTTGAGCCAATGAAAAAGTTTTTTCTCAAACTAATGATCTTCTTCGTCATAGTGGCAGCTATAGATGTCGGCTATGGATTCTATTGCGATTACTACCGAAGGCATGTGAAGGACGGCATGACACGGATGGACAATATTGCCGCTTACGAAACGCGCGCCGATATCCTGATATTCGGTTCCAGCAGGGCACGCCGCCACTACGATACGCGGATATTAAGCGACTCACTGGGCATGAGCTGTTTCAATTGCGGATTCAACAGCCTGGGCATCAATTTCTTCTCTTTCCGGTTGCAACAGATCCTGGAACGCTATACGCCTAAAATGATAATCTATGACATCACGCCCCATTACGATATGATGCAGACCGACGGCACGCAAGCCGACATCCTCGGCCTTAAGCCCTATTTCTATGATGCAAGAGCCTATGCGAAAATTCGGGAGGCCAACATGGTGGAGTGGATAAAATGTCACATGGCCACCTATCGTTTTCATGATGCGATCGAGGAATATCGCGCCGACGACAAAAGCCGCTCCGGATTTATCAACGGCTACGCTCCACTGAAAGGCACATGGAAAATCAAAGAGCAGCGGCATGACCAGATGACCAAGGATTCGGCAAAGATGCGTATGCTCGAAGAACTGATGGCTACCTGTCAGGCAAAAGACCTAAAGCTGATATTCGTGCTTTCGCCTTATTATCACAACGATATGGGCGATCTGGCAGCCGGGCTGCGACCATTGGCACAGCGCTACGGCGTGCCTGTCATCGATCATTTCAACGACAGCGCCTTCATCAACAGCGATTCCCTCTACCGCGACGCCTCCCACTTGAATGCCCGTGGCGCCACCGCCTTCACCACAGCCCTCATCCCCGAACTGAAACCCCACCTCTAACCGCCCCGCAATCACGCCAGTGCGCGCCACTGATTCGTTCTCAGGCGCCTTCTCCGCGGCTTATCTCCGCGTATTGTTTTTCAGCGTTTTGAGACCGGCTCACTATAGTGCAAGGCTGCGGCTTGTATTCCTCCGCGGAAGGCGCCGTCGAGGGGTCAGAGGCGGGGCGCATCGTCGGGGGAGGAGTGGGTGGAGAAGCTGCGGTAGGACGAGGGGGCGAGATTGAGCTTGCCGGAGGCGCGGAGGAACTTTCGCAAGGAGGTGATGAATTCCTGCGTCTCCTGCAGCACATTGAGGTAGACGTAGGCTACGGTCATGTTATCTATGGAGCCGCGCTGCAGAAGGTCGTAGACATCGCGGGTGAGATACGACAGGCGGTCCTTGATGATGCTGCACCGTCCGCGCAGCGAATCGATGCTTTCAGGGTTGTCCTGCCCTACGGTGTCGGCGGCATCGGCGATGACCGAGCGGATATCGGCGCAGAGAGCGGCAAACGGCGTGCGGAAGAGGTCGGGCAACGGCCGGAAATTGTTGTCGACATGCTCTTTGCACACCTCGTTGATGTGGCGCAGATTGTAGGTCATCGACATGGCCATATTGTTGCACAGGTGAAACCAGGTGCGTTTCTCGATGGCCGTTTCGGGGTTGACCTTGCGCAGGCAGAGCGTGAGCTTGCGACGCTGCGATTTGATCACGTCCTTTTCTGCGATGAGCGCCTTTTCAGAGCGTGAGAGAAGCCGGGAGTTGTCGGTCATGAATCCCTGGGTGACGTCGTCGAAACTCCGGGAGGCGAATTCGAGAAACATCTTCTGCTTCTCGTTGATGTACACCACGAGCAGATGCCACACCTGTGAAGCGTCGTCGGTCGTAAGGATGGTCTGGAAGAGTGAATCCTTCTCCTCCATAGCGCGTTTGCGTCGGAACCGTATGTTGCTGCGGATGAGCAGCAGCAGGGCAATAACACCTCCCGCAATCATTACCGGCACGCCGCCCATGTGCATGAGACAGACTACCATGCCGGCGCCTATAAATGCAACACCGGCCGTGATAAACCATCCGCCGATAACCGATATCACGCCTGTAACGCGGAACACGGCGCTTTCGCGCCCCCACGCCTTATCGGCGAGCGACGAGCCCATGGCCACCATGAATGTGACGAAGGTAGTCGACAGCGGCAGCTTGAGCGATGTGCCGAAAGCTATGAGCATTGCGGCAAGCATCAGGTTGACGGAGCCGCGCACGAGGTCGAATGCGGCACCCGGCTCCTCCTGTGTCACTGATGAGTTCATGCGCCGGTTGATCCATGCCCTGACGGCGGCCGGAGTATGAGTTTCGATCCATGAGCCGACATTGAGCGCACACCGCACAATGGCGCGTCCCAGACGAGAGCTTCCGAACATCTCATCGCCGTCCGACCGTGAGCTCAGCCCCACAGTGGTCTGCGTCACCTGCCGCGCTTTTTTCGATGTGCCGAGAGCTATCACCATAATGCCGCCGGCGCCAACGAGAAAATAGAACGGTGTCTGAGCGGGACCGTTCAGGCTGTTCATCATAAACCCGTGGAGATCGCCCCCGCCATTGGCCACATAATCATTATAGGAAGCCAGCGACGTGAGAGGAACGCCGACAAAGTTGACGAGGTCGTTTCCGGCAAATGCCATTGCGAGCGAGAATGTGCCGAGCATCACCACGACCTTGAACACATTGACCTTCAACCAGTGAAGCAGTTGCATCAGTATGGTGAAACCGCAAAAACTGCAAGTAAGAATCAGCATGTTGTGGCCGTCGATCCATTCTTTCAGTTCGGGCGTCATGATGGTGAGATCCTTGATGCCTTTGAGCAGCATGAAGTAAACGATGGCGGTGCATGCCAGGCCGCCGAAGATGCCCACCTTCCATTTCAACCGGCTCTTATACTCGAATGTGAATATCAGTCGTGCAATGAACTGCACAAGAGAGCCGAACACAAAAGCTATAGCCACCGACAGGAATATGCCGAGGATCACCGACAGCGCCTTCTCCGTGTTGAGCAGGTCGCCGATCCCGAGAACATTCTCAGGCGAAGCTATCTTAAACAACGCCACCACGAAAGTGGCACCCAGCAATTCGAATACGAGCGAAACGGTTGTCGAAGTCGGCATCCCGAGCGAGTTGAAAACGTCGAGCAGGATTACATCTGTGACCATCACAGCCATGAAGATGGCTATAAGGTCGTAGAACGACAGGTTTTCGGGACGGAAAATGCCGTGACGGGCAACGTCCATCATGCCGTTGCTCATCGCGGCCCCGACGAAAACGCCTATTGCCGCCACAATGATGATACGCTTGAAAGAGGCGGCTCTTGACCCGATAGCCGAAGAGAGGAAATTGACTGCGTCGTTGCTTACACCGACCGACAGATCGAACACGGCAAGCAGAAAAAGGAAGATGACGATTCCTAAAAATACAATGTCCATATAACTTATCGAATAACTCTACTGCGAAATTCGAGAAATTATATTGACAAAAGATTAACGGAATGTTGCGTTTTTGTTAAGAGCCGGCCCTAAACTCGGATCGCATTATCCTTTCAGCTGAAATTCAAACGACAAGCCGTTGTTGCTGAACGCCTTGATGGTGCCGCCGTGGTTGATCACGGCGTTACGCACTATCGACAGGCCGAGGCCGGTGCCTCCGGATGTGCGCGAGCGGCCGTTGTCGACGCGGTAAAACCGCTCGAAGATATGCGGCAGATGGCCGGCCGGAATTCCCCGGCCGTTGTCCCACACATGGAAATTGCCGCGATTGTCGGCACGGATATTGAATTCGGTGCCACCGCTATGCGCGATGGCATTGTCGGCCAGGTTCCGGAATATCGATTCAAGGAGGGCCTTGTCGCCGTTGATTGTCAGCGGGGGCACGTCGACATTTATGACCATGTCGGTGCGTAAACGCATCTCATCGGCAATCTCATTGACAACGGCGGTGAGATCCACCGGCCGTTTCTCAATCAGCCCCGGGGCATCCTCCATGCGGGTGATCATCGAGAGATCCTTCAGCAAAGCGCTGAGCCGCCCGGCGTTGGCGCGTATGCGTGCCATGATTTCCTGCTTCTTTTCTTCCGGCAGGTCGGGATGGTCGTCGAGCATGTCGAGGCTTACGAGTATCGAGGCCACGGGAGTTTTCAGCTCATGGTTGATATTATTGGTCAACTGCTTCTTCAGGCGTGCCTTATCCTGTTCGAGACGGATGGTCTCGCGGTGCTGAGCGTCGCGCTGCACATAGAGCTTCACGATGTTGGCGGCAATATTTCCGAGCTCGTCGTGAGGGAATGAATATCCGCTGTAGATCTTATCGCCCTTCTCGGCCTTCTCGGCAAACTCGTTGAGGCGTTTGATGCTGACCGAGATCTTACGGGTAGCCAGCAAGCCTACAATGCTGATGACCAGTGTCAGTGCGCCTATTATCCACAGGATGCTGTGGTCGGCCCTGAGGAACTCCGTAAGCGAATGATTATAAGGTGCGGCCGAGCGTATGATCACGCCATCGCCGGCGCGAAGGGCCGAGTAAAAATAATTGGTTTCGTCGCTTTCCGACAGACGCTCAATGACATTGCCCTCGCCCGACTGCCGTGCGGCTATCACTTCCGGGCGCGAGTTATGATTGGCATAAGGCCCGGAGGCGCGGCTGTCGTAGATGACGTTCCCGATGCTGTCGATCACTGTGACGCGGAGCTTCTCGACCGGAGGCGTTATCCTGGCGATGATGCTGTCGGCAGGTTCGCCTTTGAGCATATCGTCGAGGATACGGCGGTTGTGAGTCTGCAGGCGTGCATTCATCAGTCCGGCCTTGTAGTCCTTCTCGCGGCTGTACTGAAACACCATGAAAGCGCAAGCGAGCAGCCAGCAAGTACCCAGCAAGAGGAGGAGCATCCTCACTTGAAATGAAAAACTAATCCTGCCAGCCATAACCGTAGCCTGAACGTGAAACAATATGTTTGCCATACGGCGCTATTTTGGACCGGATGCGAGTGACGTGGACATCGACCGTGCGGTCGATAACCACGACATTATCGGGCCATATCCGCTCCATGAGCTCCTCACGGGAGAAAATGCGGCCGGGATTGTCGAGCAGCAAAGCGAGGATTTCAAACTCCTTGCGGGGGAGGAGCACCTCGCGGCCATCGACCATGCAGATGAGTTTCTGACGGTTGCAGACCACGCCCGACGGCTGCGGCATCTCAGGATGCACACGCCTCATTACGGCTTCGATGCGTGCCATGACGTTTTTCATCGAGAAAGGCTTCGGGATGTAGTCGTCGGCTCCGAGACGCAAACCGGCTACCATGTCATCGTCGGAATCCTTGGCCGTCAGAAAGATAATGGGAATATGCGCGGTGATTTCCGAATTCTTAAGCTGCTCAGCGAGCTGAAAACCGCCCATGCCGTCCATCATCACGTCAAGAAGCAACAGATCGTAATTCTCAATGCCCATAGCCAGAGCGGCCTCAGCACTTTCGGCGGCATCGACGCCAAAGCCTTCAAGAGCAAGATATTCGCGAAGACCTTCACGGATGCCTTCCTCATCATCGACAACGAGTAGTTTTATATCCCGGTTATTCATTTGCTATTGTTTTACGCAAATTTACCATATAATATACATTCGTGGAATAAGAGGGCGGAAATTTAATGTTTTATTAATGATCCGTGGATCGCGCCCGTAGGCGAATCGGGGAATGCATAAAAATAGACAGTGAACGAATATGGCATGTTTACAATTGACAACGCACTATTGTTAAGTAGATTAAATATAATGAAATGT
>URWH01000088.1 GCA_900551515.1 uncultured Porphyromonadaceae bacterium | reverse complement strand
GGCCACCGCCGACACTGCCGCACGGCGCCGCCGCGACTTCCTCGAGCCTTACGAGCGCGAGCTCCTGCGCTACATCCTCCGCTACGGCATGGCCTTCATGTGCGAGTTTCAGACCGAACAGGGCGACCTCCGGCCGATGTCGGTGATCGAATACATCGACCAGGAGCTGGCCATCGACGAGATCACATTTGCCAACGAGGCCTACCGCCACGTCTTTGATGCCGCCCGGGAAATTGCACGCGGCGATGCTGCCGACGACATTCAGCGCCACAGCGAGGAGATGGACCGCGAACGCAGCCGCATGATTGCCGAAGGCATCGACAACATCCGCCGCACCGAGGATGAGCTCAGCATCATCGAGCGCCGCGAAAAAGAGCTGCGCGAATCGGCCGCCGAAGAGTGCGCCCGCCGCCTCGAGGAATACAAAGCCGGCTACATCAGCTCGCGCCTCCTCTCATCGGCCGACGACCTGACGCGCCGCCTCACCACCGACCTGGTGATGTCGCGCCACCATCTGAGCAAGATCCACACGAAATTCGCCAAACTCCCCACCGAACTCGAACGTCTCCCGGAGCTGGTGCCCATCGCCGTCTACAACCTCAAATGCGCCCTCGTGGAATGCGACATCAAGGACACCAACGAGGCGATCGCCGCTATCTACACCGGTTCGCCCGAGAGCCTGCCGCGCGTGCGCGAACTGATGACACGCGCATCGGAGCTCAACAACATCAAGAAAGAGCTTTCGAAATATCTCGGCGAACGCATTCTAAGCCCCAAAATACGCAACTGACCGCGCCTATAACCACCCGGTGCGCTCCCCCCTTTACGACAAGGCTATCCGCGCATCGCAAGCCGCAGCCGTCGGCATCCGGTGGGTGATTATCACCACCGTATGGCCCGGAACGAGCGCCGACAGATTGTCAAGCAGCCGCGACTCGGTCTCGGGATCGAGGGCCGACGTCGGCTCGTCGAGCAGCAGCACAGGCCGGTCGCGCAGCAGTCCGCGCGCTATCGCTATGCGCTGCGCCTGCCCTTCGGAGAGCTTCGCGCCCCCCTCGTCGAGGCGGGTGTCGAGGCCCGCAGGCAACTCGTCGACAAAATCGCAGCACGCCAGCTCAAGCGCCCGGCGCATCTCGGCCTCCGTGGCAGCGGGCCGCGCCATGGCGAGATTGCTGCGTATGGTGGTCGACAGCAGCGTGTTGCCCTGAGGTACATAAACGATATGCGACCGTGTGGCAGCCGACGAATCAGCTTCCTGTCCGTCGGATCCGGTGTAGACCACACGTCCCGACGTCGGGTGCACGAAGGCCATCAGCAGACGCAGCAGCGTAGTCTTACCGGCGCCGGTAAGCCCCGTCACCGCCGTCATCCGGCCCGCCTCGAAGTGGGCCGACAGGCGGCTTATCACCGGCTCCTCGCCGTCGTCATACCGGAATGTCACATCGTCAAGGCGCATCCCCACGGGTGCGGCGGGCAGCCCGGTGGGCAACACCTCCTCCTCGGCAGGCGCTTCGGTCACAGCCACGATGCGCTCGGCCGAAGCCATGCCGTAGACAAATCCGGGCAGCTTCTGCGCCAATTCTATGGCCGGCCGCTGCACCTGGCTGACGAGCTGCAGGAATGCAGTCATCACGCCGAAAGTCACGGCGCCCGAAGCGAGGCCGTAGACGCCCCACACGAAAGCCGTCAGATAGCCGGCCATGAATCCCGCCTGTATCATCATGCGCGAGAACAGCGAATAGTTGTTGCGGCGCACTATCAGACGCAACAGCCTCATCTGCAGCCGCTCCATCCGCGTCACGGCCCGACCCTCGGCCTGAAAGGCGACGTCGACATAGCGGTGGTGGAGATGCTCCTGCACATGACGGTTCACAGCCGAATCGAGCTGACGGATGCGCGACGAAAGCCGGCGCATGCGCCGCAAAAAAGCCTTCCCCAGCAGCAGCGCCAGCGGCATGATTGCCACCATCACCAGCGCCAGACGCCAGTCGAGCATAGCCAGAAACACGAAGGCCGCCGCGAGCTGAACCAGCGTCACGATAACATCTGGCACCGCCACGCTCACGAGATCGGCCACCGTGTCGGTGTCCTTGCGCATCCGTTCCACGGTGTCGGCCGAATGGAGCGACCGGCCGTAAAGCGCCCGCATCGATTGCTCAAACATCCTCAGGCGCAGCCTGTTAGTAGCGCGGGCGGTAGTCGTCACGCCGATGCGCGACACTGCGGCGCCAAGCCCTATCTGCACGACCATGCATCCGATGAGCGCCCACACGTAAGGCCACAGCGGCATCGACCACCCGGACGTCACCGCGGCGTCGACCATCTGCTTGCACAGCCACACGAATGTCAGCGCCACGCCCACGCGCACCACCCCGGCGGCTATGCGCAGAGCCATGCGCCCGCGCTGGCCGGCCGACAGTCCGTAGAGCCATTTTATGTATTGTCGGATATTCATCTCATTCTGAACAGTTTGACAAGCAGCGGACGCATCCGCCACAACTTGCGCCACAGCCACGCGCGCGATGGGCGGCGGCGCACCCCGTCGTCGGCTATCACCATGCTCACCACGCCGGCCACATCCTCCCGGCGGCAATGCTCGCGGAGGTGCAGATTGGCGTCGCCCATCAGCGTCAGACGCCCGTCGGGCGCCATATCCACCACACGGTGAAGCACATATCGGGTGCCGTCGTCCACCCGCGCCAGCACGATGTCGCCCGGGCGCACATCGCCCGCAGCCGTCAGCTCCACCCGCTCCGCATCTGCATGCAGATAGGGCAGCATGCTGCGGCCGCGCACCGTCAGCACGGCTTTCTCGCCACGGCCAACAGCCTCAGCGACAGCATCGAGCAGCATTTCGTCGGATTTATTCATCGGTGAAGAGAGAAAGGGGGTGATTATCGTTAAGAGGGGCGATCGCGGCCTGCAGCGCAAAGAAATGCGCCGGCGGCGTCAGATCACCTGCGTGAAATGCGATTTGCGGTAACGGCGCCCGCGCAGGCGGTGACGCAGCGTGCGCAGCGGCCGCGACCATGCGAGCCAAGGCACCGTAAGGAAGAGATGCCGCGAGCCTAAGGCCGTCGAGCAGCGGCGCCATATAGCGCTGTATGTCAGACAGAAAGCTACGCCCAACACCACCACGGCCACAGCCGGGATGAGCGACGGCAGCGCCAGCCATATGGCGGCGGCGCCTAAGAGCGGCCACAGCCACCAGAGCAGCGACGTCAGCCCCATCATGCGGTAGGCGCGCCGCGGCAGATAACGCGACGTGAAGTCGCGCTGCTGGCGGTAGGCGTCGTGGAGGGCCGCCGGCGAATGTTCGAGCGAGCGCACGCGCGCCGCATGCGACAGCTCGACGGCCGAGTTGTCGCGCGTCGTGATCTCGTTGACGAATATATCGTCGTCGCCATAGGTGAGGTTCAGCGTGCGCGAGAAGCCCTTATGCTGGAAAAACAGATTGCGCGTGTAGGCCAGATTGTAGCCCGTGGCCATGAAAGCGCGGCGGCACATCGCCGAGCTCAGGTAGCGTACCGACTGCCACACCGTGTCGAAGGCGCGGCGACGGCGGCGGCGGTCGTTGTCCGGCTCATCGTCGCCCCACGGCTCCGCATAGCCTATCACCACCTCCTTGCGGCCGCCGATGAAATGGCGCATCATGGCGCGCATCCACAGCGGCGAGTCGATGCGGCAGTTGCCGCACGTCAGCAGCAGCGCGTCGAAGCGTGCCGCCTTGATGCCCAACGTGATAGCCAATTTGCGACGGCTCAGGCTCCGCGAATGTTCGGGCGCAAAGGTCATGTAGAGGTTGGGATACTGCATCTCCAGCTCGCCCACGATGGTCTGCGTGTTGTCGGCGCTCTCGTCGTTGACCACTATCACCTCCATCTCCGCCGGATAGTCCTGATTGAGTATCTGCGGCAGCAGCGTGCGCAGGTTATGGCCGTCGGCGTGCGAATACACTATCACCGACACCGGCGGAAACTCCCCGTCGGGGATCTCGCCCAGACGCTCCTCCACGAAGCCGTCGTTGCGGCTCACGCGGCGGCTCACGCGACGCAGCCGGGGCCACATCACAGCGCCTATCAGCAGCATGCACAGCAGCATGCCGCCCAAAAGCGCCCACACCACCGGCGCAAAATCGATCGAGTACAGTTGCGGATTTATCATTTCAAACACAAAATTACAAACCTCCGCCGTAACTACCAACATTCCCCCGCCAAAAATTTCGCGATCCACCCCCAAGCCACTCACAGCCCTAACCTTTTGCAAGCCTTCCACCCCGACGCCCGCCCGTGATTTTTTTCGCTTCATTATTTGCCGTTTTCGCAACAAACGCCTATCTTTGTAACCGACACTATACTGAACTTTAAAGCTTGTTTTGCCGCATAACACTCATCATAATGTTACTTACAAACAAATCTCTATCCACCCCCGACATAATCCGGAACCTCGGCATGAGGTATCGCGACTACCGGCTGCGCATGCATCTGACGCAGAAAGAAATAGCCGTAGCGGCCGCCATAAGCAAGACCACCCTCTACAAATTTGAATCCGGCAACATGACCGACATCTCGTTCGGCACCCTCCAGCGCCTCCTCCGGGCCATAGGTCTGAGCGAAAACTGGAACGCCCTGCTCCCCGAGCTGCCCGAATCGCCCTACCTCTACAACGACAAAATGATCAAAAAGCAACGCGTCCGCCACCCTCAGAAAAATCAATAGCAGCATGAACTACCTGAAAGTCAACCTATGGGGCAACGAAATCGGCCGGCTCGTATGGAATCCCGCCGCAAAAGCCGCCTACTTTGTCTACAACCCCGCAAACGCCGCAGCACTGCCGGATGTGGCCCCATTGCTGTCGCCTGCCGCAACCCGCAACATCCATCTGCCGATATACGGCGACACCGCCACTCTGTATCAGGGACTTCCGCCATTTATCGCCGACTCGCTGCCGGATTCGTGGGGCAACACCCTTTTTGAAATATGGGCCAAGGAAAACAAAATTCCCCGCAACAAAATCACGCCGCTCTACAAACTGATGTTTATCGGCACCCGCGGAATGGGAGCATTGGAATACCAGCCATGCGCTTCCGATCTCAACCACACACGTAAAATCGACATTAGCGCGCTCTACGATCTGGCGCTGAAGATCCTTGACGACAGAGAAAACATCGTGCTCGACACTAACGAGCAGCTCACGATGCAGGCCCTGCTCGCCGTGGGCACGTCGGCCGGTGGCCGCCAGACAAAAGCCATCATAGCGATCAACGAAGCCACCGGCGAAATCCGCTCCGGACAGTCGGTCGCCCCCGACGGATTTGAATATCACATCATGAAATTCGGAAGCCGCGAAATGCCTATGGCCGAAATCGAAACGGCTTATTATCACATGGCCCGGACCGCCGGAATCGAAATGGAGCAGTGCCGGCTGTTCCCGGTTGAGGGCATCAACCACTTCCTGACAAAACGGTTTGACAGGAAAAATGGTAAAAAAATCCACACCCAGACTCTGGCTGCGATAAACCCGGAGGCACACAGCTATGAAGACCTCATAGCCACATGCCGCGAACTCTCGGTCACCGAATCGGAAATCAAGCAGATCTTTGTCCGAATGGCGTTCAACGTCATGGCCTGCAACACCGACGACCACAACAAAAACTTCTCGTTTCTGTTGGAAAAAGGCGGTCAGTGGCGTCTGGCGCCCGCCTACGACATGACTTTCATTTTCAACGACACCGCAAGCGGCCCCAACAGCGAGCGCCGCATGAGCATCGGCGGCAAAACATCCGCAATCACAAAAGACGACCTGATAGAAATCGCCCTACAGAACGGCATAAAAGACGCTGCGTCAATCCTCGACCGCATCGCTACCGCGATAAACCGTTTCAACTCTTTTGCCGACCTGACCGGAATCCGCCAGCCGTGGCGCGGCATCATACAAAATGCGCTAACCCGCAACCTCACCGCCTTCGGATACGGCGAACAGCGCATAACGCAGAAGGCCTTCGACCGCTACGGGCGAATGATCTCCGACATTTCAATCATCGTAAACACAAAAGAAACTTACGTGATCTCCGTCATGATCGACGGTCGGCGCCACCGTCGCTTCATCCGAAAGAACACGCCCGAATACGCCGAACTGGCGCACTCCGACTGCCTCAACATCCCTCCGTCCGAGCAACTCCGCCTGATCGAACACCTCCTCCCGCCCGTCTGAAAACATCCGGCCCCAACTTATCGACATCCCGCCACTCCCCGCCATTCTCCCCGCTGTCAACCATCATGTTTTCCAACCCGCTACACAATTTTCACTCCCCCCCCGGCGTTATTCTTACACCCATATATTATAAAAATGAGCCGCAGCCGCAACACAACAATCGACATAATCAAAGGCATCTGCATTCTCCTCGTTGTTCTTGGCCACTATTATCCCGAAACCGCCGCCGACTGGTATCGGGACTCAATCAACATAATTTATACATTTCACATGCCGGCTTTCATGTGGGTAAGCGGTTTCCTTTATGTTCTCACGCTTAAAGCCCATGAAAGCTACGGCCATTTTCAAGTGCGCAAGGCTCAGCGCCTTCTGCTTCCCTACATTATAATTTCAGTTCTCATCGTAACCATAAAATATCTCTGCCAGGGAGCAATGTATGTTGAAAATCCGGTGACCGTAAGCTCCTACTTTAGGATATTCTATTTACCTGAAGCAGGCTATTTTATGTGGTATATTTGGGCTCTAACACTGATATTCCTCATTGTGCCCTTCTTCAAAACGCCGCGTTCACGGCTCATCCTACTGCTCGTCAGCGCAATCCCATATGCCGTAAGCCCCGAGCTTCCGGAAATCTTCTGCCTGAATCAGGCACTCCGCTATCTCCCCTATTTCGCTTTGGGAATGGTTTCATGCGATCTTACACCAAAATTTGCGCACCCAATCAGATCCATCAAAAAGCGATATTGCGTCCTCGCGGCCGCAATCTTGCTCACCACAGTCATAGTCTTATTTTATTACTGCAACCCTACTGAAAATAAAATTGCGGAATATGCCTGCGGCATTTTCGGGCTTTCAGCCGTAGCATTGCTTTCGTATGCCTACAGCCACTCCTCGTTATCGACGAAATTCATCGTCGTTATCGGCAACGCATCATTCATCATTTACTTATTCCACACCACGTTACAAGGGTTTGGGAAAGCAGTCTTGAATAAACTGTGCGGCTCAGGAATCACATTGCATCCGTTGCTCGACATTACCATCATATTTACCGCCACGATTGCCGGCACGCTTCTGATATATTTCGTTTTAAAACGATTCAAAGCGACATCGCGTCTGTTTGGCATCTGATGATGCCTAAAAAATATCAGCGTTGGGGAAATAAAAGAAACTCATAAGCCGTTACCTATTAAATAGGGTGTTCAGTTCCGTGTTCCAAAATTAACTCGCTTTATTGAGG
>URWH01000087.1 GCA_900551515.1 uncultured Porphyromonadaceae bacterium | reverse complement strand
TCGATATCCGTAATGCCGAACTGAAACCGGCGCGCGGCCGCCGCATTCCCGTCGACCGTTTCAATCATATTATAGGTCTCGGCGATGATGTGTATGCCCTCGGCGATATCGCCTTAATGGTCACGCCCGATTATCCCGACGGACATCCGCAGCTCGCTCAGGTGGCCATTCAGCAGGGGCGCACACTGGCGCGTAACCTCAATTCCGACAAGGGACTCCGCGAGTTTTCCTATCGCGACAAAGGAACTATGGCAACTATCGGACGCAACCGCGCGGTAGCCGACATCCGCAACATTCATCTGCGGGGATTCATAGCCTGGCTCGCATGGATGTTTGTCCACCTGATCTCCATTCTCGGCATGCGCAACAAGCTTAACGTGCTCATCGACTGGACCTGGAATTACTTCAGCTACGGCACATCACTGCGTCTGCTGCTCTATCCCTCGCGCTATCCCCTGAAAAAGCAGGATGAGAAATAATGCCTAAGCCATCTGTGCGTCTGCGAGCATCTCGGCCGCGGCTTCAGCGCACCGCTCTCCGTCGATAGCCGCCGACACGATGCCGCCGGCATACCCTGCTCCTTCGCCGCACGGGAAGAGCCCTTTTATCGTTTCCTGATTAAGCGATTCGGGATCGCGGGGCACGCGCACCGGCGCCGATGTGCGGGTCTCGTCGCCGATGAGGGTGGCTTCGGAGGTGAGAAATCCGCGCTGCTTGCGCCCGAATTCCTCAAATCCTTTCTGCAGACGCCGGGCAATCTCACGGGGCAACAGCTTGTCGATACGGGCAGGATGAATGCCTGCGGCATAGGAAGTGGAGGGGAGCGACTCGCTCGGACGGCCTGCCACAAAGTCGGTCATGCGCTGTGCCGGAGCGTTCTGGCTCTGCCCCGATTCGTTGAAAAATGCTTTTTCGATCTGCTGCTGGAAGTGCATCATTCGCAGCGGGTCGTCGCCCGGTATATCTTCGGGTAGCACCTCCACGACCATTCCCGAATTGGCCCACCGGCTCCCGCGGCTCGACGACGACATGCCGTTGACCACCATCTCGCCCGGAGCGCTTGCCGCCGGAATGATGACGCCGCCCGGACACATGCAGAACGAATAGACGGCGCGGTCGTCGATGCGCGTCAGCATCGTATATTCGGCTGCCGGAAGATATTTGCCTCTGCCGTTGCGGCTGTGATAGCGCAGGCAGTCAATGAGATGCTGTGGGTGTTCGAGCCTTACTCCCACGGCTATGCCTTTGGCTTCGAGACGCACGCCGGCCTCCTGAAGAAGCCTGTAAACATCGCGCGCCGAATGGCCGGTGGCGAGAATGACCGCATCGGCGCGGATATCGCCGGCATCGGTCCTGACGCCCGTGATGCGCGACGTATCTTTGTCGACGATGATATCCGTCACGAGTGAGTTGAACCGCACTTCGCCGCCGCATCGCTCGATGGTCTGTCGCATGGCTTTGATCACGTTCGGCAGACGGTCGGTGCCGATGTGGGGATGCGCGTCGATAAGGATGCTTTCCTGAGCGCCATGCTGGTGAAACACACGCAGTATCTTGTCGACCGATCCTCGTTTCTTGCTGCGCGTATAGAGCTTGCCGTCGGAATATGCGCCCGCTCCTCCTTCGCCGAAACAATAGTTGGAGTTGGGGTCGACGGTGCCGGTGCGGGATATTTCAGCCATATCCTTGCGACGGCTGTCGACATCCTTGCCACGTTCCAGAACGATCGGACGGATGCCCAGCTCGATGAGACGCAGTGCCGCAAAAAGTCCGGCCGGACCGGCTCCGACTATGATGCATACAGGCGCGTCGGCCGACACCTCACGGTAGTCAACCGGCGTGAACAGGGGATGCGCCGGTGCTGTCTCGTCGATATAGGCCATGACGGTGAGGTTCACCATCACGCGTTGCTGCCGCGCATCGATCGAGCGTTTCAGTATCTTGATATCCTTGATGCGGTTGGCGTCGATGTTGAGCTGTGTGCTCACGGTGTGAAGGAGTTTCACCGGTGTATAGGCTGTCGCCGGATCGAGGCGCAGTTGTAGTTCGGTTGTCATTGAGGGGTAATATGATTGGGGGTTAATCGTGCTTGCCTGCGGTTCACAATTATGAGGGTGACCACGGCAAAAATAAATGCTATGAGGTCTGACGCCGCCATGCTTCCCCACACACCGTTAATGCCGAAGTGGCGCGGAAGTATGATGAGAAACGGGATGAGAAACAGCAGCTGGCGCGTCAGCGACAGAAATATCGAAATTTTGGGTTTGCCTACCGACTGGAAGAAGTTCTGGATCACGATCTGGCAACCTACAAGGGGGTAGAAGATGAAGAAGATGCGTGCTCCGTGATCGGCTATCTCAATCAGACGGCGGTCAACGGTGAACATGCCGCTGATTGCCTGCGGGAAAAATTCCGTGGCCACCCATCCCACACTCGTTATCGCCACACCGAGCCATATGCCTATCGTAAGTGTGTGGCGCACGCGGTGCCATTTCCCGGCGCCATAGTTGAAGCCGAGGATCGGCTGCATGCCTTGTGTGACGCCGAACACTATCATCACGAAGAACATGGTGGTGCGGTTGAGGATGCCGTAGGCGCCAACCGCAAGATTCCCTTCCGCGGCGCCGTAGTCGAGCAGCGATTTATTGATGAAAATCACCACGATGCAGGCACATATATTCATCAAGAAAGGCGAAAGGCCGATAGAGTAGATGCGTTTGACAATCGCACCGGTGAGCCATTTGTTGCCCCTCTTGAAATGGATGAAGCTGTTGCGTGACAGAAAGTGGGCCATGACCCACGCGCATGCTGCGACCTGGCCGAAAACGGTGGCTATCGCCGCACCTTTTATGCCCCAGCCAAGCGTGAAAATGAAGACGGGCGCCAGAATGACATTCACGCCCACCGACAGCAGCGCCGACACCATAGCCTTGCGCGGATAGCCCGTGGCTCGCATGATGTTGTTCAGTCCGATAAATATATATGTGACCGGCGTGGCATAAAGGATCACCTCCATGAATTCTTTGGCGTAGGAGAGCGTCTCGGGCGTCGCGCCGAAGAACAGGAGTATCTGGTCGAGAAAGATCAATGTCAGTCCGCCGAAAATCAGCGAGTGGATTATGCAGAGTGTCAGCACGTTGTTGGCCACATCGGTAGTCCGTGAGATGTTTTTCTGACCCAGGAATATCGAGGAGATGGTGGCACCGCCTACGGCTACGAGCGTACAGAAGGCTACTATGAGATTCATCAGCGGGAAGGTGATGGCAAGCCCGGCTATGGCCATTGCGCCCACTCCGCGGCCGATAAATATGCTGTCGATGATGTTGTAAAGCGATGTGGCCACGCTCGCGATTATCGCGGGAACGGAATATTGCACGAGCAAACGCGGTATAGAGCGTTCGCCCAATTCCATCGGTGATGTTTTCGGCTGTGGCATGCTTCGGGTGAAATTATTCACAAAATTAACATAAATAGTCGGGATATTGTTGATGCCTCCGCCGAAACTTTTGGACCATCCCGTCTATGTACTGAAAGTTGATTCTAAAACCTTGCGACGCAAGAAAAAATCTGTAACTTTGCATCGCAATGAAAAAGACTTCAATAATAAGCATTATCATACTGGCGGTAGCGTCCGTGGCTTCGGTTTCAGCGCAGGAACCCGAAGTGGCTCCATCCTATTCCTGGCAGCTGCTGCCGCCTCTCGGCGTGCATGAGCCGTCGACTATCGACACGGCATTATATAACTATGCGCAGCGCTCGGTGCCGTCGGCACAGTCGATAGCCTATGAATCAGTGGGCAATCTCGGCGGTGCAGGGCAGACCATGGTCTATTTCGACCGCAAGCCCATGAGCGATTTCTTCTTCCGCGACGCTCTCCGCACATGGCTGCCGATGCAGGGCGATCACCGATTCTACAACACTCGCATCCCGATGACGTTGCTCAGCTACAACACAGGCGGCGGCCGCGAAAACAAGCAGGATCGTCTGCAGGCCACTTTCTCCGGCAATGTCAACGAGCGGCTGCAGTTCGGTGCCAACGTCGACTATCTTTATTCCAAAGGATCCTACGCCCATCAGGCCGTGAAAAATCTCATGTGGGGGCTTTCGAGCTCCTATATGGGCGAACGCTATGAATATCAGACCTTTTTCAATCATTACAACGGACTGAATCAGGAAAACGGCGGCATCACCGATCCCCTCTACATCACCGACCCCGCTCAACTGCAGGGCGGACAGACGTCCATCGACGCCAAAAGCATTCCGACCAATCTGACGGCCGCCCGCACACGCATGAAGGGTCAGGAGTTCTACATGAACCACCGTTACAAGCTGGGTTTCTGGAAGATAACGCCTCCCAATGATTCGATACCCGGTGATACCATCGAGCACCGCACTTTCAT
The DNA here is from genome assembly GCA_900551515.1 of uncultured Porphyromonadaceae bacterium. The sequence goes on along the minus strand of URWH01000087.1, from coordinate 3,074 downwards.
TCCGGTCACATCTTTTGCATGGACCTTTGACTACAACGACGGCCATCACACTTTCTACAACAATTCTCCTTCGGAAGCCGACGCTTTCTGGGGTCGTAATTATCTGACCACAAGCAATTCCGAATCCCCCACGAGCTACTGGTCGATGCGCAACAGCTTCGGCGTCTCTCTCATGGAGGGCTTCAACAAATATGCCAAAGCCGGTCTCTCGGCCTATGTGACTCACGAGATACGCCGTTACACTCAGACACCCGACACACTGGCTATCGCCGGAGCCGACCGCCCTGAAATCCTTACGCCATATCCTTACGATACCCGCATAGCCGGACGCTCAACGGAAAATCTTCTGTGGGTGGGCGGTCAGCTCACCAAGCAGCAGGGACGCATACTCCGTTATGAGGCCACGGCGCGTTTCGGCATCGTCGGTCCTGCCGCAGGCGAGATCCTGGCTCAGGGAAATATCTCCACACGGTTTAAGCTCTTCGGCGATTCCATTCGTCTGACGGCCTACGGCCTGTTTGCCAACGAGGCGGCGCCCTATCTGATGAATAATTATGTGTCGAACTATTTCATGTGGCACAACGACTTCAGCAAGACGCGCCGGTTCCGTGTCGGTGGCGAGATATATGTGCCGCTGACCGGTACACTGCTGAATGTCGGCGTCGAGAATGTGCAGAATGCGCTGTATTTCAACGAAGAGTCGATGCCGGTCCAGCATGGCGGTAGCGTGCAGGTGCTCAGCGCCTCCCTCTCGCAAAACTTCAGCGTCGGCATACTGAACTGGAACAATAAGGTGACATTCCAGACCTCCTCGGAGCAGTCGGTGATTCCGCTCCCGAAGCTCGCCGTCTATTCCAACCTCTTTATCCGGTTCCGTGTGGCAAAGGTGCTCTATGTCGATTTAGGTGTTGACTGCGACTATTACACAAAATACTACGCTCCCGGTTATCAGCCGGCCACGATGTCGTTCTACAACCAGCGCTCAACAAAGGTCGGAAACTATCCGTTCATGAACGTCTATGCCAATATGAAACTGAAACGTGCGCGCTTCTATATCATGATGTCGCATGTCAACCAGGGCATGATGGGCGACAATTACTTCGCCATGCCGCTCTATCCGATGAATCCGCGCCGTTTCCAGATGGGCGTTTCGGTAGATTTCGCTAACTGATTAACACTCCTACGATTATGCGCTCCAAACCGGTTGCACAACTGATCCTGTATCTGCTTCTGCTCGGCGCCGCGATATTCGCCATGATGATGATGCGCCACTGCTCGCAGGCTCCCGCAACGGTAGCCCCGGCTGCCGGGACATCGAAAGGCGACACTCTCGACGTGGCGATCGACTATTCCCCGATGTCGATGTATGTCACCGGTGATACGGTCGGCGGATTCAACTACGATCTCATGCGGTATATCGCTAAACGGGGCAATCTGAGGATTAAATTCCATCCCGTCGTGTCGCTCGACGACGCGCTTTCCGGTTTGGATAAGGGCAGCTACGACATGCTCATCGCCGACATGCCCGCAACACTTGAGTTCCAGGAGCGTTACCGGCTCACCGAACCGTTGTATCTCGACCGTCAGGTGCTCCTGCAGCACCGTGATTCGCTGGGCAATATAGCCAATCCGGTGTCGTCGGTGCTCGACCTTGCCGGACGGCATGTGTGGGTGGTGAGCAACTCGCCAATGCAGAGCCGCTTGCAAAGCCTTTCGGCCGAGATCGGCGACACGATTTACGTGGAGTCGACGCCTGAATATAATTCGGAGCAGCTTTATCTTCTGACGTCGATCGGCGAGATCGGTCTGGCCGTGATAAACGAGCGCCTCGCCCGCGACATGGCTACCGACCGAAAAACCGGCGCCAAAGACAAGACCGTGGATATCTCCACCGGCATCACCTTCACGCAACATCAGTCGTGGGTGCTACGTCGTGACAGCGAGCAGCTTGCCGCAAGGATAGATTCGCTTATAGTCGACTTTAAAGCAACGGATGCCTATAAAGCTTTGTGCAAAAGGTATCTTTGACGGGGCTCGACACTTCATTGCATAAGCACCTTTCGGCCGTTGATGATATAGATGCCTTTTGACGGCTTATAAATCCGGATGCCCTGAAGATTGTAAATGACGGGTCGATCCGGGTCATCGGCTGATGATTCTTCAATAGCTCCCGGCTTGTCACTCTCAACGGGTACAAGAATCCACTCATTTGCATTTTCGTCATAATCTTGTGACCAAAGATTGATGGCATAATTAACTCTTTCCCCTCCGCAATTCATGTAGATGGGTTTATTCATATCATTGGCCGCTAAATTTATCAGGAAAACTGTGGAAATGCCCGCATAACTATTGCCGGAACTGTCAACCCCTGCAAGATCGTCATTTGTCATGATGACGAATCCATATTTGTCTGTCGGATTGTCGGATGCTGTGGTTATATAACGCCATCGGCATGTATGTCCGAGTTGATCGGTCGAACTGATCGCTACGCCGTCCTGCACCGGAATGTCGCTTAGATAACCATCGGGCGCGGCTCTACAGATGAGCGCATATTGACCGGGACTGGAGGGATCCTCCTTAAATTGCCATAGTTGTCTGTATGTTCCGGGTTCGCCCTCGGTTATTTGTGCAGCTGCATAGAGCGAACCATCCGTTTGCGTTCCGGATGAGGAGTATTGGATGCAAGTGTTCGTTCGCTTGTCTTGTCCGGAATAACGGCTCACAAGTCTATACCATTTTCCTGAAGACGGAGGCGTGAATTCAGTCGTGGTCTGTGCGAACGACGTCGCCACCGACATCAGAAGTAAGAAGAATAAGTGTGTTTTCATAATATGACTGACTGAAGCTGTTTGAATAATAAACACCGCATACATGCATAATGTTTGGCATGAAAACATAGGCGTCCATTATCGGCTCTATTATCCGCTTTCTGACGGCAACTGCGGAAATGCAAACTCCCTGTGTAAAGAGCCTGTCATTATGATATGACAAGAGGATGCGCCGGATGGCGCACCCTCTTAGACCCCATCCCACAAAATATGTTAACGTCAGGGTCGCAGCAGTGCGCCAGATTC
>URWH01000086.1 GCA_900551515.1 uncultured Porphyromonadaceae bacterium | reverse complement strand
CTCTTCGAGAAGCGCTTTCACGCGGTCGATGTCGGCCTCCGAAAGGTCACCCTTCTTGATTGTGCCTGTCTCATAGAACGGCAGACGCAGGAAATGGATATTCTGAGGTTTCACGCCGATATAGTTGCAGGCGATCGTAGCTTCTGCCTGACGGATCATTGTCTTGATCTCGCGGATTTCGGGGATGTCGACATCGCCGGCTTTCTTACCGTCCACGAATGTGCGCACCTTCTTGCTGAGTTCTTTATAGTCGTCAGTTCCGAAACCAAACATTGGCGCGATCTTGTCCATCATCAGGAAATAGCGCATCATATCCTCATCGCCCACAGCGATGTTGCCCGAAGTCTCATATGCCACGTGCACGTCGTGTTTCTGGTCTACAAGGCGCTTCAGCGTGCCGCCCATCGAGATCACGTCGTCGTCGGGGTGCGGCGAGAACACGATCACACGCTTGGGATAAGGATTGGCACGTTCGGGACGGTAGGTGTCGTCGGCATTGGGTTTGCCGCCGGGCCAGCCGGTGATGGTGTGCTGAAGATCGTTGAATATCTTGATGTTGACATTGTAGGCCGAGCCGTAGAGTGCGAGAAGTTCGCCCAGGCCCCAGTCGTTATAGTCTTTGTCGGTGAGTTTCAGGATCGGTTTGCCTGTCATCTCGCAGAGCCATACGATGGCGCGGCGGATAAGCTTGTCGTTCCATTCGCATGAGGTCACTTTCCATGGCTGGCTGATGCGGGTGAGATCCTCGGCTGCTGGAAGGTCAACTACCACTTTGGCATGTGCATGACCCTGAAGGAATGATGCCGGAACGGCTGCCGATGCCGGCTCCTCAACTGTCTTCTTGATGATGGCGGCATTGTTCTCGCCCCATGCCATGGTGACGATGCGGCGGGCCGACAGCAGGTTGGAGATGCCAAGCGTGATGGCGTTGGTCGGCACATGTTCGCAGCTGTAGTCCGATGCGATGATGTGGCGGGCCTCGCTGCCGAGAAGCACCAGACGGCAAAGGCTCGAAGGTGCGCTGCCCGGCTCGTTGAATGCCAACGATCCGATGGCCCCGATCTCACATACCGTGATGTCGATGCCGCCTTCGTCGGCTATTGACTGCTCGTAGGCCTTGCAGTATTCATACATGTTTTCTTTTGTGATAGCCGGATCGATGGTGCGGATATTCTCGGCTTTGATGTTCACCTGGTCGAGCAGCAGATCGTTCAGACGTTTCATCGTGCTCGGACCTTCAGGCAGTAGCGGGAAAAATTCGCTGATGTTATACACTATCACATTCTCAAAGCTCACGTTGCCTTCTTTGTAAAGCTTGATGAGCTCGGCATAGACGCTGTGAGTGCCGTTGCCGGCGCCCAGTGCAAGCACACATTTACCCTTTTCGGCAACGTAACGGTTGATGTAGCGCACGATGCTTTCGGCAATGTAGCGGCTGCCTTCGTTGACGGTTTCGAAAATGCGGGTATAGACCTTTTCTTCTCTGGTGAGTGCGGTGAATTCGATTTCACCCTGAGGATCATAATATCGGCGCGGAATGCGGTCGAGTTTGATCTGTGAACTGAGATTGGTTTTCATGATCGGTATTGATGGTTTTGAGTTACAAAGTTAATCGTTTATTTATTTTTTATAAAAATTTTAGTCCAAAAAAATTGCGCCCCGATGCTTATTCGGCGCGTAATTTATTATCTTTGCATCAAAATACCTAAAACCAAAATCAAAATACCTTCAGATTATGAGACTGATCATCGAACCCGACTACGAAAAAGTATCGCAATGGGCTGCCCGCTATGTCGCCGCACGCATCAATGAGGCCAAACCGACGGCCGAACATCCTTTCGTGCTCGGTTGCCCCACCGGCAGCTCGCCCCTCGGCATGTACCGCGAGCTCATCAAGCTCAACAAAGCCGGCAAAGTGTCGTTCAAAAACGTCGTGACGTTCAATATGGATGAATATTGCGGCATCCCCCGCGACCACGAGCAGAGCTACTACACTTTCATGTGGACCAACTTCTTCAACCAGATTGATATCCTTCCCGAAAACGTCAACATCCTCAACGGAAACGCTGCCGATCCTCTGGCTGAATGTGCTGCCTACGAGGCTAAGATCGCTTCCTACGGCGGCATTGACCTCTTCATGGGCGGCGTCGGTCCCGACGGACACATCGCATTCAACGAACCAGGCTCGGCCCTCACCTCCAAAACCCGCATGAAAACGCTCACCAGCGACACCATCATCGCCAACTCGCGTTTCTTCGACAACAACGTCGACCTCGTTCCCAAAACAGCTCTCACCGTAGGCGTCGGCACCGTGATGGCTGCCAAGAGCGTCATGCTCATCGTCAACGGCCACAACAAAGCACGCGCCCTCCGTCACGGCGTTGAAGGCGGCATCTCTCAGATGTGGACCATCTCCGCTCTGCAGATGCACCCCAAAGCCATCATCGTTGCCGACGATGCCGCTTGCGACGAACTCAAAGTGGGCACCTACCGCTATTTCAAGGACATCGAGAGCGCCAACCTCGATCCCGAATCGCAGCTCTAAGACACCGCGACTGTTACAAACAGCGCATCTGTAATAAGCAATCTCAGCTGTAACAATCAGAGCTGACGACAGCGCAAGCTATAATAAACGGCGTGGCCGCAACGGAAACAGTTCCGTTTGCGGCCACGCTGCTTTTCGGTCCGGCTGTAAGCGGCCGGAGTGTTGTGCGGTCTGCGGTCAGAGCTCGATCGATTCGCCCGGAGTGTGGAGGCAATGCATCGTGGTGCCTTCAACTTCGTAGCCGGCGAAGTCGCATGCTTTCTTGTAGTCGCCCTTGAAATGCATCGGGAAGAAGTCGCGCACTTTCACGGCATTGAGGAATTCGCGGGCACCGCGGGCAAAGTCGGAGCCGAGGCGCACGTCGACGGGGAAGAAGGCGATGTCGACTGCGGGCACCTCTTCGGCTATGCGGTTGACTATGGTGCGGAAATGATTGCCGGCCTCTTCCACTTCACGCATGGAGGCTTCATCCTGCCAGTGCCAGTCGTTGAGATCGCCGGCATGGAAAATCTTCTCGCCTGTTTTTGTCATCACGAGGAAGCTGACGCCGGCGTCGGTTGATCCGAATGCCTTGACCGTGAGCGAGCCGGGGAGATCTTCAATCACGTCGCCCTTGCTCATGCCTGCCACAGCGAGGTTGTCGGGCACGTTCTGCGGGTAGACGTCGTTCGACAGCACATAAGTGCGTTTGTGGTTCTGGGCGAGTTCAAATATCGATTTGTTGAAGTGGTCGGGATGGTGATGTGTGACGAAGAACACCACCGGTTTCTCGGGGTTCTGCTCGAGGGTGCGGTGAAGAGCGTGTGCCGGATCGCGGTAATAGTCAAACACCATGATCACATCGTCAGTGGCTACGATGAAGCCGCTGTTGTCAAGAAAAGTCACTCTGTTCATTGTAAATTGCGTTTAATAAGAAGCTAAATTTCGATGGTGAGCCCGTCGAAAGCAAGCTGGACGCCGTCAGGTAGCAGCCGGTCGACCGCGGCATGAAAGCCGAGATCGTGGGAGATGTGCGTGAGCAGCGCTCTCCGGGGTTTCACTGCTTTTATAACGCCGAGCGCTTCGCTGATGTTCAGATGCGAAGGATGTTCTTTAAAACGCAGAGCATTGATGACAAGGGTGTGTGTGCCTTTCAGAAGTTCGAGGGTAGAGGAAGGCATGATTTTGCAGTCGGTGATGTAGCTGAGAGCCCCTATGCGGAAGCCGGTGATGCGGAGCTTCGGGGTGTGCATCACCGGAAGCGGTGTCACCGGTATGCCGGCGGCGACAAACGGCCGGTCGTCGATGATGCGGAGGTCGTAGACCGGTGCTCCGGGATAGTGCTGCGCGCCGAAGCAGTAGGGCATGCGCGTGTGGATGTCCCTGGCCACATCGCTGCGGCAGTAAACCGGAAATCCGCCTTCGCGCTGACAGTAGGGGCGGAGGTCGTCGATGCCGCCGAGATGGTCGTAGTGGGTGTGGGTGACGAGCAGGGCGTCGAGCCACGGGCTGCCGAGCCGCAGTATCTGCTGGCGGAAGTCGGGACCGCAGTCAATGAGCAGACACTTCCCGCCGGTCTCAACCAGCACCGATGCGCGCAGCCGCTTGTCGTGCGGGTCGGTGGAGTGACACACCGGACACGGGCAGCCGATCATAGGCACGCCTATCGAGGTGCCGGTACCTAAAAATGTGAGGCGTATTTTGTCCATTGTTTCTTCGGTCATAACATTGGTTACTGGCGGAACGATTCGAGGATGCCGTCGTCAAACACAAGGAAGCGTCCGCCGTCGTAGGTCCATATCTCTCGCAGCACGCTGTAGCCTGTCTGCCGGTCGATGTTGGCGGGTGTGCCGAGGGCAAGGCGGCATTCGTCCCGCGTCATGCCCTGCGCCACGCGGCCGTCGATGATGAGCGCCCAGTTGGCGTCGGTGATGGCCGGATATTTGGCATGCGGATCGGTGAGCGAAAACATCGATGAGAATTTGCGGGGCATCGTCATCGTCGATCCGGCCGACATGTAGAGGCGGAATTGCTTCCCGCGGTCGTCGGTGAGTGTGAGGCGTATGGGGTAGTAGGCCGTGCCGGGATCAACGGCGTCGACGGTCACCGGCACGAATCGCCGGCTGTTGAAGATCTGGTCGTTCATGTCGTAGCGCGTTGCCGTCGTGATATAGTAGGTGTTGCCGGCCATTTTCTTCCTGACGGATTCAACGAGGTCGATGTCGACGGTGAAGGGTATGTCGGCGCGGTGGGCGCGGCGGATATCGTCGGGCGAAAACGTTGTGCGATAGGTGAATACGGCTCTGTTGCGGTCGCTGAGCCGGATGTCGGCCAGCTGTTGTCCGTCGACCGATGTGGCTTCGCTTATGCCGGCCAGACGGAGGGTGTCGCCGGTGCGTATGTCGGCCGATGCCGCCGATGGGTCGAGGACGAGGCGTATCTTGGGGTCGGTGACCCAGAAGCGTTTGCCTGTGGTGAGATTGTCGGCCGCCAAGTAGGCTTTTTCGATGTCATCGAGATAGGTCTCTTCGGGTGTGACGCGGATGTTCTGGCGCCGAAGGTCGCTGTCGGTGATGGCCGGAGTGCTTTCGATGCCCGTGAAACATCCGGTGAGTACCGGAAGGAGTGCGGCGGCGCTGAGGAGAGTGAGCAGGCGGTTGATCATTTCGATGTGGAGGCGCTTGTGTGGCGGGGTGTGATCCCGAGATTGTAGAATAGGAATGAATAGATGTCGGTCTGTTCGTCGATCACTTTTGTGAGCGGCTTGCCGGACCCGTGACCCGCTTTGGAGTCGATGCGGATGAGCTTAGGTGCGTTGCCGGTGTCGGAAGCCTGCAGCTGAGCGGCATATTTGAATGAGTGGGCCGGGACTACGCGGTCGTCGTGATCGGCTGTCGTTACGAGGATGGCGGGATAGGGGGTGCCGTCGTTGCGGATCGTGTGGAGGGGCGAGTAGGAGAGCAGATAGTCGGCCATCTCTTTCGAGTCGGCGCTTGTGCCGTAGTCGGGAGCCCAGTTCCAGCCGATGGTGAAGAGGTGGTAGCGCATCATGTCCATGACGCCCACCTGCGGGATGGCAGCGCGGAAGAGGTCGGGCCGCAGGTTGACCGTGGCGCCGACGAGGAGGCCGCCGTTGCTGCCGCCCTGGATGGCGAGGTGCTCGGGCGAGGTGTAGCCGTTGTCGATGAGATATTGTGCGGCTGCTATGAAGTCGTTGAACACGTTCATCTTCTGCATCTGTGTGCCGGCTTTGTGCCATGCTTCGCCGTATTCGCCGCCGCCGCGGAGGTTGGGTTGGGCGTAGATGCCGCCGTTTTCAAGCCAGAGGAGGCGCTGGGCGGAGAATCCGGGTGTCAGCGATATGTTGAACCCGCCGTAGCCGTAGAGCAGCGTGGGATTGGTGCCATCGAGTTTGATGTCTTTGCGGCGTGTGATGAACATGGGGATGCGCGTGCCGTCAGTCGAGGTGTAGAACACCTGCTCCGTGACATAGTCGTCGAGGTTGATGCCGTCGATTTCGGTGCGGCCTATCAGTCGGCTCTCGCCGGTGGCGGGATCGTAGGCATAGCGGGCCGACGGGCTGACAAACGAAGTGAACGAATAGAACACATCGTCGGGATAATTCTTAGAGCCCCAGACGCTTGCTGTGCCGATGCCCGGCAGCTTGATTTCGCTCAGGCGTTTGCCGTTGAGGTCGTGGACGAAAATATGGTCGGCGGCATCGATCATATATGAAAGGAGGAGCTTGTTGCCGGAGATGGTGACGTCGGTGAGCACGTTGTCAGCTTCCGGCACTATCTCAATCCAGTTGGCGCGCTGCGGCTTGTTGAGGTCGGCGGCCATCAGGCGGTAACGTTCGGCGCCTGCCGACGTGAGGAGATAGACGCGGCCGCCGGCAATCCCTATCGGCGAGATCGAATAGTCCTGCGTCGGCTCGATAACGGTCCATCCGCCGTTCGGATCGGCAAGATTCTTCACCATCAGCGATTCGCCGAAGCCTTCGCCTGAGCCGATGACGAAAAGATAGTCGCTGCCTTCGGGCACGTAGGCCGAGTGGAAGTGGAGCGGCTGCGAGGGATCCTCATAGATGAGACGGTCGGCGCTTTGCGGCGTGCCGATCTCGTGATAGAGTATCTGATGGTTTTCGTTGGCGTTAGAGTATTCTTTGCCGGCTTCGGGAGCAGGGTATGCGCTGTAGAAGAAACCGTTGCGCCACCACTGAGGCGAGGTGAATTTGGCCCACACGATATGGTCGTCGAGAAGGCGGCCGGTGGCGGTGTCCATGACGTAGATCTCTGTCCAGTCAGAGCCGCTTCGGGAAATGGTGTAAGCCGTGTATTTTCCGTCGGGACTTTGCACAAGTCCGGTAAGCGCTACAGTGCCGTCGTCAGACAGGGCATTGGGATCGAGGAACAGCCGGGGCGTTCCGTCGACGGTTTTGCTGCGGTAGAGCAGCGACTGGTTGCGCAGACCGTCGTTTTCAAAAAAGTAGTAGAGGCCGTCGTTGTCGCGCCAGGGCAGGCCGGTTTTCTTATAGTTGTTGAGACGTGTGAGGCGCTGGCGGATGTCATCGCGGAACGGGATCTTGTCGAAGTAGGCGCCGGTGACGGCATTTTCAGCCTCGACCCAGTGGAGTGTGGCCTCGGCGGTGTCGTTTTCAAGCGGACGGAAACGGTCGCTGACGATGGTGCCGAAATAGTTGTCGGACACCGAGTTGTCGGAGGGAGCCTGCGGATACACTGTCTGTGCGGATGCCGCCGGTATGGTGGCGGCGGCCGATATGATTGTCATTACAAAGATATTTGAATTCATGTCTTTTGTGATGGGTTTCTGATTCGAAATGCAAATTTACAAAATATCAGCCTTAAAAGCGCAATTCTGACGACGAAAGTCGGGGCGCGCAGATTAAACAAGCAAGTGCGAATTTACAAAAATCATCGAGACCATTCACC
>URWH01000085.1 GCA_900551515.1 uncultured Porphyromonadaceae bacterium | reverse complement strand
GAGCAGCGGCTTCCAGCCGCCTGCAACCCTCAACGCCCACCATCCCGCCGGGTATTTAGATCTCCGGATTGAATAGCTTCAAAATCGTTGCCGCAGACCATGTAAGAATCGACTGACGTTCCCGCCGGTAATCAACTCCTGATTCGCTGCCTCACAGCGTCAGCCGGAGCGTCTGATAGAGCAGCGGCCGGCCGCCGTAGCCGTATTTCTGGGCGTTGAGCCCATCGTTGAGCACGCGCCCGCCATCCTCGCATGAACCGCCGAAATCAAGCCATTGCCTGCCTGCACATTCATGCTCGATCAGATAGTCGACTATCGCCGCAAAAACGCCGAGCCGTCGTCCCTCCGCAGTGGTGGCTATATACTGTGTGTGCGTCACAGTGTCGGTGACATACACCACCGTGCCTGCCAGCAGTTCACCTTCGGGAGTGCGTGCCGTTATGAGCCGTATGTTATCCGGAAAACGGCTCGAAAGCAAACGTATCTCAGCGAGCGTGTGCACAGGTGTCGCTCCGTAGCGCTCGTCAAGACGATGCGCGAGCATGGCCATAAAACCCTCATAATCATCATCCCGACCAATCACTATCCCCTTGCGGCGTGCCCGTGAAGCGCGCCAACGGGATGCCGAGTTCATGAGCACGGGACGGTCGAGCGGCAGCGCTGACGACACTATTGCCTCCTTCTGCACCGCGCCCAAGCGGAACAGCGCATAGAGGTCGTCGTCCGACGGATACCGCTGAAAAATATGCGGCACGGCCTTATAGATCAGCTCGGTGATGCCTTCGGAACGCATCCACGCCACAAACCTGTCCCACAGCTCAAGCATCGCACTGCTGCTGAAATGGCGGTTGGCCGTGAGCCAGCCGCCGTAGGTGAGCCCGTGATGCGTCCACAGGACGGTGCCTTCGATGTTGGCGGGCAGCACGCCCATCAGCCGTTCTTTTTCGTCATACGCCATCAGCGAGCAGTCGGCAAAACGGTCGGAATGGTAGTCCATATATCCGCGCAGATGCAGAAATGTGGCGTTCGTGGCCGTCTCAGTCACGAATCTGTCCCATTCCGGCGCCATCTCGGGGCTGTAACGGATCAGTCTTATCATAATGCGAGGCGGTAGATTTCAGCCGATACTTCGGGTGTGATATCGTAATAGCCGCCGAATGTGGCTCCTTTGTTTTCATGAAGCATCTTCACGAGCCGGGCAATGTCGGGGTTGTCGATGCCGAGCTGCGCGAATGTCAGCGGCAGTCCCAGCGAGCCGAAGAAACTGCGCAGGCGTTTAACCCCTTCATGTGCTGCGAGACGGTCGTTAACCTCCACAACGCCGAATATGCGTCGTGCCAGCTGCGCGCCGCGCTGCGGACGGTGCTCGGCCATGAAGGTCATCCAGGCCGGGAACACCACGGCCAGACCGGCTCCGTGCGTCACGCCGTAGAGCGCCGATATCTCATGCTCCATCGCATGGCTCACCCAGTCCTCGCGCCGCCCGGTGCCGCAGATGCCGTTATGCGCCAAGGTCCCGCTCCACATTATGTTTGCCCGGGCCTGATAGTCGCAGGGATCGGTCATCACTTTCGGCGCTTCGGCCATGATGGCCATGAGCACCCCTTCAGCCACGTTGTCGGTCACCTCGGTCTGCTCGGTCAGCGAGAAGTAGCGCTCGAAGATATGCGCCATCATGTCGGCGATGCCCGCCGCTGTCTGCTCGGCCGGAAGTGTGAAGGTCAGCTCGGGGTTGAGTAACGCGAACTTGGGTCGCAGCCAATAGTCGGTGCGGAGGCTGATCTTATGCAGCGTGCCGTCGTCGCCGATGAGCGAGATCACCGAGTTGCCCGAGCCCTCGCTTCCCGCGGCCGGTATCGTCAGTACGACGCCAACAGGCAGCGCATTTTCTACTACGGCCTTGCCTGCCCAGAAGTCCCAGAAGTCGCCGTCGTAGGGTACACCGGCGGCTATCGCTTTGGCGGTGTCGATGACCGATCCGCCGCCTACGGCAAGCAGCGCGTCGATGCCGTGCTCGCGGCACAGCGCTATCCCTTCCCGCACTTTCGGATCGGTGGGGTTGGGCTGGATGCCGCCGAGTGTCAGATATTCTATGCCTTCGTCGCGCAGCGATTGCTCGACTCTCGACAGCAGTCCGCTGCGCACGGCCGATCCGCCGCCGTAGCACACCAGCACGCGGCTCGCTCCGATGGCTCGCAATTCGCTGCCGGCGTGTGATTCAGCACCGCGGCCAAACACATATTTTGTCGGGGTGCAGTATGTGAAATTATCCATTGTTTTTCTCTTTTTGGGGTTGCTCTTTGTGACTGATGCAAAAATAATTATTCTTTGCAATTTATCCAAAGTTTGGCTACATTTGTGCCATGATAGAAGCAGTGCGTGAATTCCTTGACTTGCACATCACCGGCCCCGACAGCCGGTTGATCATCCACATCGTGATCCTGACGGGCATTGCCGTTCTGGCTGTCGGATCATATTATCTGATGCGTCTGGTCGAGGGCGGCGTCATGTTCTTTGTCAGGAAGAGCCCTACGAAATGGGACGATGACATTCTCAACACCCGATGCCTGAAAGCCATATCCCAGCTCGTGCCCGCCATCGTCGTGGCCCTGCTGTTGCCGCGTTTCTTTTCCGAATCCGATTCGTCGGTACGATGGATCGACATCTTCACGCAATGCTACATCCTCTGGACGGTGGTCTACATCATCAGCGTGCTCATCAGCAATCTCTTCACGGCTTTCTCTCATCGCAAGCGCTTCCGGCCCTATGCCGTCAAGGGCATATTCCAGATGGTGAGGCTGCTTGTCATAGCCATGGGCATAATCATCACCGTGAGCATATTCGTCGGCCGTTCGCCCGTTTCCATACTCATGGCTCTCGGCGCCTCGGCGGCCATCCTGATGCTCGTGTTCAAGGACACCATCCTCGGCCTCGTGGCGAGTGTGCAGCTCACGGCCAACGACATGCTCCACAAGGGCGACTGGATCGTCGTGGACCGGCGTGATGTCAACGGCGAGGTGCTCGACATCTCGCTCACCACCGTGAAGGTACGCAACTGGGACAACTCCGTTGTCACCGTGCCCCCTTATTCGCTCATCTCCGAATCGTTTGTCAACTATCAGCCGATGCGCCGCAGCGGCGGCCGCCGCGTGAGCCGATCCATACTCATCGACGCCAACAGCGTGAGGTTCTGCACCACCGCCGAAATCGACGGCCTGCAGCGCCGCGGCTGGCTGGACGAGGGGAATGCCGGCGCCGATTCGGTCAACATGCGCCTGCTGCGCGACTATCTCGAGCGCTGGCTCGCCGCCCACCCGAGGGTGCGCCAGGATATGCTCATGATGGTGCGCCAGATGGAGCCCACGTCGATGGGTCTGCCACTGCAGCTCTATTTCTTCACCGACGCTACGGATTGGCGCGATTTCGAGCGCGTCCAGAGCGATATCTTCGATCATGTCTATGCCGTGATCCGGGAGTTCGGTCTCCGCATATATCAGGTTGATTCCGGCGATGAAGGATCTCGGAATCGCTGATTGATAAGCTTTTACTATATACCGTTAACCCTGAATCTGAAACATATGCAATTGTCAAAACGTGATTATTATCCCTGGCTCGTCGTGGCCCTCCTATGGGTCGTGGCTCTCCTAAACTATCTGGACCGCCAGATGCTTTCCACAATGCAAAACAATATTGCCGCCGACATCCCGGCTCTGCAGAATGCCGAATTGTTCGGCGCGCTCATGGCCGTGTTCCTCTGGGTCTACGGCATTTTCAGCCCTTTCTCGGGTGCCGTGGCCGACAGGCTGAGCCGCAAATGGCTCATCGTCGGTTCGCTTGGCGTGTGGAGCGGCGTCACATTCGCCATGGGTTATTGCAATGATTTCCACCAGCTCATGTGGCTGCGCGGCATCATGGGTCTGAGCGAGGCTCTCTACATCCCCTCGGCATTGTCGCTTATCGCCGACTTTTTCACCGGTCGCGGACGCTCGCTGGCCATCGGGCTCCACATGACGGGCCTTTACTGCGGACAGGCCTTGGGCGGTTTCGGCGCTTTGGTAGCCACGACCTGGTCGTGGCAGGCGACATTCCACTGGTTCGGTATCATCGGCGTGGCCTATGCCGTCGTGCTCATATTCCTCCTTCACGAGAAGCCCGGTCACGGTGGCCCGGCTGCAGCGCTTAAGGGTCAGCCGCAGCCGGCACGCAGCCGCGAATCGATGTGGCAGTCGCTGATTTTCGTCTTCTCAAATATCGCTTTCTGGGTGATACTGTTTTTCTTCGCCTCCAGCTCGGTGCCCGGATGGGCTACGAAAAACTGGCTCCCGACGCTGTTTCACGACAATCTCGGCCTCGACATGCAGTGGGCCGGTCCGATGGCCACGCTCACCATCGCCGTCTCAAGTTTCGTCGGCGTGATAATCGGCGGCCCGATCAGCGACCGCTGGGTGCGCACCAACGTGCGCGGACGCATCTTCACCAGCGCCATCGGCCTTGCGATGATGATTCCGGCGCTCGTGTTCATCGGACTCGGACACAACGCGCTGCTCTCGGTGTTGGCCGGCCTGTTCTTCGGTGTGGGCTACGGAATGTTCGACGCCAACAACATGCCGATCCTCTGCCAGTTCGTTTCCTCACGCCAGCGCGCCATGGCCTATGGATTCATGAATTCGGTAGGCGTGATCATGGGCGCAATCACCACCCAGCTCCTCGGCGGACTTCAGGAAAGCATCGGCCTCGGCCCATGCTTCGCCATGATGGGCGCTCTGCTCCTTGTATCGCTCGGCCTGCAGCTCATTGTCCTGCACCCGCATAGCGATGACAAGGACTCTGAGCTAACGGCCGAAGCCGAAAACGCCGACGCATAACCCCGCTTCCATCCGCCGCCCTTTATCCGGAGGCTCAGCAGTCGGGTTCAAGACCCGCCGCTATCATTGCCTCGCGGCGCTCGATGCACGTGCCGCAGCGGCCGCAATGCTTCTCGCCGCCTTTGTAGCACGAATAGGTGAGTGAATAATCCACACCAAGAGCCACGCCCCGGCGGCAAATATCGGCCTTCGTCATTTTGGTGTAGGGCGCCCGCAGCTCGATATGCTCATACGTTCCTTCGGCTATCGCCGAGGCCATGGCATTGACGAAACCTTCGCGGCAGTCGGGATAGATGGCGTGGTCGCCGAAATGGTTGGCGAGCATCACGGCACGCAGTCCGCGGCTCTCGGCAAGGCCGGCGGCTACGCTCAGCATGATGCCGTTGCGAAACGGCACCACCGTCGACCGCATAGTCGCGTCCTCATAGTGACCCTCCGGTATCATGTCGGCGCCCCCGAGCAGCGAGCTCTCGAAATAGTCGCCGATGAAGCCAAGGTCGATCTCTTCGAGCTCGATGCCGAGCCGGCGGCAGTTCTCGCGTGCACATGCCGCTTCACGCGCGTTGTGGTTGCTGCCGTAGTTGAAGTTGACGGCAAGCGCTATACTGTCTTTGTAGTCATAAAGCATCGTCGTGGAGTCCATCCCTCCCGACAGCACTATCAGTGCATCCTTTTCCATTGTTTCTGTATGCGTGAAGTGGGTTTAAAAATCATTGCGGAATGAGGCCAGCAGACGCGCCTTGACCATATCCTGATGCTCCTCGTCGCCATAGTTGGCAAACGGATATATCGATATCCCTCCGCGAGGCGTGAACAGGCCGATTACCTCCAGATAGCGCGGATTCATCAGCCGCACCAGATCTTTCATTATTATATTCACACAATCCTCGTGAAAATCGCCGTGGTTGCGGAACGAAAACAGATACAGCTTCAGGCTCTTGCTTTCCACCATATCCTCGCGCGGAATGTAGTTGATGATGATTCTGGCGAAGTCGGGCTGGCCCGTCTTCGGGCAGAGCGATGTGAACTCGGGGCAGGTAAACGTCACGAGATATTCGTTTTCCGGATGTTTGTTCTTAAACGTTTCCAGTATCTCCGGCGCATACTCCGTCGGATATTTTACGCCGGTATTGCCAAGCAGGCTCACACCGTCAAGTTCGCTTTCAGTTCTCATTATATTATTTCTCCTGTTTGTTTTGTCGTATGATCTTTTCACGCCACAGATGGCGCAGTGCCGCCGCCGGATGATAAATCATCATTCGCGGTCCGGCATACCGCATCACCGCGCGTATCTTCTCCCTTTCTTCCGGCCGGTAGCAGTGCACCGTGCATTTGCGGCACGTGGGCTTTGCCTCGCCATGCGGGCACCGGTCAAGCCTTGCCGTGGCATATTCGAGCAGACGCCGGCAGTCGGCGCACAGCTCTCTGTTGCCCTCCTTGTGGCGGCAATACAATCTGATCATCTGCCCGACAATGGCTTTCTCTCCGGCTATGCTCATCGGCTTTTTGAGTGTCGCAGCAGTTGGTCGTAAAGCGTCATTATCTGGCGTCCGTAGTTGGGATTCATCGCCCAGCGGTTGCTCAGTTCGTGCCATGTCGGGGCAATGCCGCGGCGCACGTAAGAGAAGCGCGGATCCAGCAGCGGCTCGCCCTTCGGCAGGGGCGCTTTCGTGGCGTAGGCATACAGATGCTGCATCTGCGCCCTTACGCCGTCCTCAACCGTTTCAAAGACGTGCCCTTTCATGCCGCGTCCCGTCACGCCGAGGCCGCAGTAGTTGTGCTGCTCGGGGCTCACCGCCGTGCCGTCGGCAAACATGAACCATCCCGTCTCCACTATGGCCTGGCAAAGAGCCACATCGCCGCGGATACCGTAGCGTTCACCCACCTTCAGATAGGCTTCGGCTATCTCGCGCGGAAAATCCGGATTGTGCTTGCACACAAAGCTCCACAGCGTTTCGGCATCGACGGCCGCCGCGCCCATTATGGAGGCATACTCCTGCTCCATGACCTCGGCCGCTGCCGCTTCGAGAGGAGTTTCCGGGCCGTGAGCCGCCGATTCCTCTGGCTCCCACACCTCATATTCATCATGATCCCTGGGCGTCGATGCGAGGGCGTTGCAGCCGCATAGCGCCGCAGCCAGCAGTGGGATGATATACAGATGTTTCCGTAGCATGGCAAGCCGGTGTTGATCGCTATTCTTCATCGTTGAACATCGGATCCCATGCAGGCAGCAGCTCGGGTTTCTGCTTCAGGATGTCGAGTATCCCGGCCGGCAGGTATTTCTTGTTCACCACAAGGCGAAACATATATTCGTCAAACCAGCGGTCGGTCATCACAAGATGCCCGTCGTTGGCTCCCGGACCCCAGCTGTTCTCCACCATCCAACGCAGAGGTTTGCCCTCGGCGTCGAGATCCACGGCCATCAGCGTCATGGCGTGCGATGACGCGCTCGCAAATGTCCTGATGCGGTCGGCCTTGTCCATGCCGAAGGTGGTGCCTAACAGATCGCCGTAGCTGAAGTTGTCGGGGTCGAGCAGTCCGCGATCGCGGTCGAAGCTCTGACCCACGTCGCACGAGAAATACATCATCGTCGAGTCTTTGATCGACCGTATGGCGGCCTCTTTGATATCCTCCACCGGCAGGTTGATGTAGGTCCAGTTGTCGCCGTCGTAGGTGTGGCGGTCATACTCCACCTC
>URWH01000084.1 GCA_900551515.1 uncultured Porphyromonadaceae bacterium | reverse complement strand
TTTAACAAATGCACCGGAATTTCGGCTTGAGCCATTATTTTCGCTTACCCCGCGATCAATGATTCCATTTTTATTTTATTGAACTTACAACGCCGCTCGATAGTTAAAGGATCAAAGCCTGTTTTAAAGCAAATCCCATGTATTCCCACACAACAGACATCATATCCAAATCCGGCTCGCTGAGCCGCGACACCATCGCGGGACTTTGGGCACGTCAGGTCAAAAAGCGACCCGACGATATCGCCGTCATCGATCCGCACCGCCAACTTACATTCCGTCAGCTCGACGAGCTTTCGTGCACCATCGCCTCGATGTTCCCCGCCGGAAGCTTCGACAACACACGCGGCGGCCGCGTAGGCATCGTCATGGATCACAGCGCCGAGATGATAGCGGCCATACTCTCGGTGCTAAAATCCGGAATGGCCTATGTCCCGGCCGAACCGTCGTTCCCCATCGAGCGCATACGCTTCATGATGCACGAGGCAGATATACGGCTTCTGATCACCAACCCTCACTACACCAAGCTGTTTGCCGATGTGGCGGAGGTGGTTGTGGAAGTGCCTCTCCCACTCATGCCCGAGGCATGCAACTCGCTGCCCACTGCCCGGTCTCGCCCTCCGATCCGGCTTATGTGCTCTACACCTCCGGCACCACGGGCAAGCCCAAGGGCGTCGTAGCTACGAATGCCAATGTGACCCATTACGTCAGAGCCTTCGACGCCGAGTTTCATCCCGGCCCGGGCGACAGGATGCTGCAATATTCCGTGTGCTCGTTTGATATCTTCGTCGAAGAAGTGTTCACCACCATCCTTTCGGGCGCCACACTCGTCATCCCGCCGCTCGATGTGAAGGACAACATCTATCGTCTGCTTGACTTCTGCAACAGCATGTCGGTCACGGAGATATCGGGTTTCCCCTATCTGCTGCTCGATTTCAACCGCATCGGCAAACTGCCCCGCTCGCTCAGGTTGCTCATCAGCGGCGGCGATGTGTTGCGCGAAAGCTATATCGACCGCCTGCGCGACAAAGGCGTCATGATCTACAACACTTACGGCCCGTCGGAGACCACCGTCTGTGCCACCTATCAGCGGTGCGACAATATCGACCCGCTCCCCGACGGCACATTCCCCATCGGCCATCCGGTGCTTGAAGCGGAAGTGGCGATAGCCGACCCCAGGACCGGCGCGCCGGTGCCCGACGGTGAGGAAGGTGAGATCGTCATCTCCGGCCTCGGCGTCACCGACGGCTATCTCGCCAAGTGTCCCGAAAGCAGCAATTTCATCGAAGATGCCGACGGTAAGCGGTCGTATCACAGCGGCGATCTCGGCTACCGTCTCCCCGACGGCTCTATCGCTTTCATGCGCCGCATCGATTCGCAGGTGATGATCCTTGGCAAACGTGTCGAGTGTGAGGAGGTGGAAAACGTGCTCAACTCTTGCCATGGCATCGAAAACGGCCTTGTGCGTGCCTACACCGCCGACGACGGGCTCTCCTATCTCGTGGCCTACATCGTGGCGGAAGAGGGACACGGCCTGCGCCTTACCGATCTACGGCATGAGATGCAGCGCCGCCTCACTCCGTTCATGATACCGGAGTTCTTCATTCTGATGAAACAGATACCGCTGTCGCCGAACGGCAAACCGGATTCGAAGCAACTGCCCGTACCGCTTAAAGAATGTTCGATATGACCACAGACATCTCTTTCCGTCACGAAACGCGCCCGCCCACCCTCCTGCGGTGGCGCGGCGAAGTGCTCCTTCATGTGTTCGGCCGTATAGGCCGGCGGCAGCTCGCCCGGCTTCTGCGGGCCAATGCGTCGTATCTCCGCCGTCATCTTGCCGACGGGTCGTTCGTCGAGCTGATAGCCTCGGTCGACGGCAAGGAGGCCGGCTGCGGATCGGTTAGCTTCTACGATGAGATGCCGTCGCCCGACAACCCTACCGGCCGCTGCGCCTACATCATGAACATCTATGTGCGGCCGGCCTACCGGCGTCGGGGCGTAGCCGACACAACCGTGCGCCTGCTCATCATGCTGGCACGGCGTCGCGGAGCCGGAAAGATCTATCTCGAAAGCACCGACTGCGCGTGCAACCTCTACAAAAAACTCGGGTTCCGCCCGATGGACGGCTACCTCAAACTATAATCACCCAATGATGACAACATCCGACATCTCTTCGAAACTATTCCGGGCTCCGGGCTCCAAGGTGGTCTATATCCTTTCGCCTATGTCGGGAGCCGAACCGTGGCTAAGCCGGTTTGCACAGCATTTCGGCGTCAATATTGCCGTTATCAGCGGCATGGACTGGGACAACGACCTCACTCCGTGGCCCGCGCCGGGGCAGCCGCCGGGCGATCCCGCCTTTCAGGGTCTGGCTCCGGATTTTCTGAAAAAGCTCACCGCTGAGATCATCCCGGCCATCGACAAGCAGCTCGGCATCGATACCGGAAAGGCCGAGCGCACCCTGTGCGGCATTTCTCTGTCAGGCCTGTTCGCGTTATGGACCCGCACGCAGACGACGTTATTTCGCAACATCATCTCCCTGTCAGGCTCGTTCTGGTATTCCGGCTTCGCCGAATGGATGAAAACCGCGCCGCTCCCCTCGCCGGCCACGGGTTACATCTACATCTCTTTGGGCGACAAGGAATCGCAGACCAAGGTGGTGGCATTCCGCTCCGTCGCCACCGACACAGCCGCTATCGTTGAGCTCCTGCGTCATCGCGGGTGCAACGTGGTGTGGCGCTCCGAACCGGGCAATCACTACGCCGACATACAGCCGCGGCTTCTCCACGCTTTTGAAGCCGTCTTCACCCTCTGACGAGCCGTTCCCCGCTACGACACGATCTTGCGCATGGAGTCGCGGCACACATAATAGTGTATCGCCGTATAGATCACGGCCTGAAAAGGCGAAAGCTTCTCTTCGGGGCTGTCGCCCAGCAGCAAATCTTCAGCAAGCGCGTTGACGATGGCCCGGCGGTCAGATTCGGGCAGGGATCTTACACTATTGATCACATGAGGATTGATGATGATTGAGGAGGTTGACATGATGTGATGTTTTAATTAGCGTTTCGTTTTTCTTTACCACAAAATTACGACGCCCCCGGGCAAAATCCACGCACACACATCCTAATAATTGTCAACCCCGGCACAATATTACGTAGAATTGGAATTTCTTGAGAATTTCTTCAATGAATCTTTTATCATGAGCTCAAAACCACTGACAGGCCGCACTCGATATCGTTATGCAAGCCAGTCGGAATGGAAGACGCTCCCATTCGGCGCTCCTATTTATATTGAATATGACTGCATAAAGTAAAGGCCCGGCCGGTCAAACGGTAGGAATCATCGGCGGTCGATCATTCTTTGTCGGGCAATCTGTTGCCCCATTGGTCAATATAATACCAGCCATCGCTATCCCAATAGTGATATTCGCCGTGGCTGCCCTCTACCTCATTCAGGTCGCCGGCGTCGGTCACTCTTGCTTTCCCGTTTTCAAAAGCGAATCCGAAAGCACACTTCGGTTCGATCACGATAAAGCACAGAATATCAGCGTAGCCTATTTTTCCGGCCTTGTCCACAATCCTGTATCTCTCACAGCTCACATAATCATCACCATTATCAATCTGATAGGGCTTGAAATCGGTCTGAAAGATGTTCCGTTGGTGCGTAGCCGTTGCGGCAGAAGCAGCATCTGTCACACGGGCTGTCACACATGCCGGGAGCAATCAGCGATTTCCGGCTGTCGGCTGTCATGGGTATCATGACGTATCATGACGTATCATGGGCGGTTGTGCACTAATTTCGCCAAAACGGCCGTCGGTAATGTTTTTTTCATTAACTTTGCGTGATTGATTGAAACAACAAACAGTTCTACATAATGCCGAAAATATCACAGCGCGGCGAAATGATGCCCGCATCACCTATACGTAAACTCGTCCCTCTGGCCAACGAAGCTGTCGCTCGGGGTGTAAAAGTCATCAAGCTCAACATCGGCCAGCCCGACCTGCCCACCCCGCAGGAAGGTCTTGACGCGCTGAAGCACATCGACCGCAAAGTCTTGGAATACAGCCCCTCGGAAGGCCTGCTGTCACTGCGCAAACGTCTGGTCGACTACTACAACCGATTCAACATCAAGGTCGACGTAGACGATATCATCGTCACCACCGGCGGTTCGGAAGCCGTGCTCTTCGCTTTTATGGCATGCCTCGATCCGGGCGACGAGATCATCGTGCCCGAGCCGGCCTACGCCAACTATATGGCATTCGCCATCTCGGCCGGCGCGAAAATTGTCACCGTGCCTTCATCCATCGATCAAGGCTTCGCTCTGCCCGCCGTCGAGGAGTTTGAAAAGCTCATCACTCCGCGCACCAAAGGCATCCTCATCTGCAACCCCAACAATCCGACCGGCTATCTCTACACCATGCGCGAGATGATTCAGATCCGCGACCTCGTGAAGAAATATGATCTCTTCCTTTTCTCCGACGAGGTCTACCGCGAATACTGCTACACCGGCGCTCCCTACATCTCGGCTTTCCATCTGCCGGGCATCGAGGAGCAGGTAGTGCTGATCGACTCCGTGTCGAAACGCTACAGCGAATGCGGCATCCGCGTCGGCGCCTTGATCACCAAGCACAAAGAGCTGAAGAAAAATGTCATGAAATTTTGCCAGGCCCGCCTCAGCCCGCCATTGCTGGGCCAGATCGTGGCTGAAGCATCCATCGGCACTTCGGAAGAATATATGCTCATGACCTACAACGAATATGTAGAGCGCCGCAAATTCCTCATCGACGGCATCAACAAAATCCCCGGATGCTACACCCCCATACCGATGGGCGCTTTCTACACCGTTGTGAGCCTGCCCGTCGACAACGCCGACCGCTTCTGCGAATGGTGCCTCCGCGAATTCCAGTATGAAGGCGCCACCGTGTTTATGGCTCCAGCATCCGGCTTCTATACCACCCCCGGCATGGGGGTCAATGAAGTGCGCATGGCCTACGTGCTCAACAAAGCCGATCTCGCTCAGGCGCTGACCGTATTGGCCGAAGCCCTGAAGGCTTATCCCGGACGCACCATCTGACCGCGGAAGTCACGGCACCATTCTCCATTGTTACTTCAGCGATGAACACTCCGTTGTATCTTGCACGGCGCATGGGCTTTAAATCAGCCTCCGACCGCGCCGCTTCGCCCGGCGTCATTGTCGGTTACGCCGGTGTGGCCCTTGCCATCATCATCATGCTGCTGGCAATATCGGTGGTCAGCGGTTTCAAGAAGGAGATCACGGAAAAGCTCATCGGGTTCAACGCACAGATCACCGTCTTCGCCCCCGAAAACAAGGAGACGCCGTCGTTCACACGCGGCATCCGGCTCACCGATTCGCTCCGGCATGAGCTTTCGGCAGCGCTCCCCGGCGCCGACGCCTCGCTCATCATCCGCCAGCCGGCCATATTCAAGACCGACACCGATTTCCAGGGCATAATCCTAAAAGGACTGACACCCGATGCCGCGGCCTGGCAGTTTTATGGCGACAACATCGTCGAGGGTCACGTGCCGCAGGATTCCGACGGCTCGGAATCGGTCATCATCTCTTCGGCAATCGCCTCAAAGCTCGGCGTGACGGCCGGCGACCGCCTCACCACCCACTTCCTCGACGGGCAGTCGGTGCGGACTCGGCGGCTCACGGTCACCGGCATCTTCGACACACACTTCCACGATTTCGACAACGCGATGGCTTTCACGCCCATCGCCATGCTTCAGAAGCTCACCCACACCGATTCCATCACCGGCACAGCCATAGAGCTGCGGGGCATCCCGATGGAAAGCATCGAATCGGGCGCACAGCATGTCAGAGCCGCGATGGCCGGCGTAACCGACCCTTCCGAAACGCCGGCGGCCTACAATGTGAACACCCTCAACGAGACATGCGCGCAATATCTCAACTGGCTCGACCTGCTCGACACCAACGTTGTAGTTATCATCATCATCATGGCATGCGTGGCCGCCATCACGCTCATATCCAGCCTGTTCATTATCATTCTTGAGCGCGTCTCCACCATCGGCCTACTGAAGGCAATCGGCGCCACAAACGGCCAGATACGCCGGATGTTTATCTACATGGCCGAGCGCCTCGTGATCCGCGGAATTGTGATAGGCGACATTATTGCATTAGGTTTCATCTGGTTGCAAGGGCACTACCATATTCTGCCACTCGATGCCGAAGCCTACTACCTCAACTATGTGCCGGTCGACATCAGCTGGCAGGCCGTGGTCATAGTCAACATTACCGTTGTGATCATCTCCGCACTCGTCCTCATCCTGCCCTCCCACATCATTGCACGGCTTTCACCCACAGCATCCCTTCGTTACGAATAAGCCCCGCCCCCATTCCGCCTTTGCAACAAAGTTGCCGTTAGTTTTGAAAAAAATTCCCATTCCGACCTTTTTGGCATTAATTTTGTTTAAAAGATGAAACATAGCCCCCCTCCCGTGGCATCAATGATATTATTTTACTATTTTTGCAAATCATTATACTCTTCATGACATCAGATATTCATCACGACAACCCCGACATAGTCCGCCTTGTGACCGAAGGCATCCAGGAGCGTAAGGGACGCAACATAGTCCACATCGACCTTTCAGGCATTGAATCAGCAGCCGCTTCCGATTTCATCATTTGCGAAGGCTCAAGCACAATGCAGGTTTCGGCAATCGCCGACAGCGTGCGCGATTATCTCTTCGAGCATGCCGGCATCAAGCCCTTCAACTACGACGGCTATCAGAATTCACAATGGATCGTCATTGACTACGGCCACACGCTGGTCCACATCTTCCTCCCCATGGAGCGTGAGCGCTACAGGCTCGAGGAATTATGGAGCGACGCGCCCGTCACCGTCATCCCCGATCTCGACTGACATTCCGACAATTATAAATTACTAAAACAACCCACATATCCCATATCAACAACATGCAGCAGCCCCTCAAAAACAATCCTCTTGGAAGCGGCGGAAAGAAACCTCGCTTTGCCTTCAGCATGTACTGGATGTATGCCATCATCATAATCATTCTTGTAGGCATGCTCTATGTTGACCAAAGCACACAGACCGAAGAAAAGGACTACTCCGAATTCAAGGAGATCCTTGCAAGCGGCGGTGTGACAAGTATCACGATACACAACAACAAGCAGGTGGCCGAAGCCGAGCTTAATAACGCCGCAGCAAAAAAATATTTCAAAAACTTCAAAGAAGGCGAGAAGCACATCATCGAATCTACCATCCCCTCGGGTGATCTTTTCGGCAAATATCTCGATGAGCTTCAGACCAAAGGCGTGTTCAATGGCAAGATAAAATACGAAAACAGCTCGTCTGTCTCGTCCTACATCTGGTCGTTCGGACCCATTGTCCTGCTCATCGTGTTCTGGATATGGATGATGCGGCGCATGTCGGGTCGCGACAGCTCAGGCGGCGTATTCAGCGTCGGCAAATCGAAAGCCAAGATCTTCGACAAAGACAATTCGACACAGGTCACCTTCAAAGATGTAGCCGGTCTCTCCGAAGCCAAAACCGAAATCGAGGAGATCGTCGAATTCCTGAAAAATCCGCAGCGCTACACCAACCTGGGCGGCAAGATACCCAAGGGCGCACTGCTCGTAGGCCCTCCCGGAACCGGTAAGACGCTGCTTGCCAAGGCCGTGGCCGGCGAAGCCAACG
>URWH01000083.1 GCA_900551515.1 uncultured Porphyromonadaceae bacterium | reverse complement strand
TTCGAGCCACTGGATCGACTCGATGTCGAGGTGGTTCGTCGGTTCGTCCAGCAGGAAGATCGAGGGCCGCCTGAGCAGCAGCTTCGCCAGCTCGATACGCATGCGCCAGCCGCCCGAGAACTCGCTCGTGGCGCGCCCGAAATCCGACCGTTTGAACCCGAGGCCCAGCAGCGTCTTCTCGATGTCCGCGTCGCGGGTCTCGCCGCCGAGGATATGATAGTGGTCCTGCGCGTCGTTCAGACGGTGCAGGAGCTGTTCGTATTCGGGGCTTTCGTAGTCGGTGCGCTCGGCGATTTCGCGGGTGAGGCGGGCGATTTCGGCTTCGAGTTTCAGCACTTCGTCGCGCAGGCGTGCGGCCTCCATGAAGTCCATGCGCTTGGCGGCGTCGACCATCTCCATGCGGCGTCGCGTGATTGTGCGCTGGAGTTCGTCGGCGTTCATATATGGCACCACAGGATCGGCGGCGATGTCAACCGATGTGGAGAATTCCTGATCGTAGAGGGCGTGGCCGTTTTCGCGCGACGACTTGGCGGCGGGCTTGTCGCTGCGCTGCGGGCGCTTCGGTGCGGCTGCCGCTGCCTCCTCGGCTTCGGCCTTGTCGAGGCCGATGATGCGGTTGCGGGCCTTGACGATGGCCGTGGGAGTGATGCCGTGTTCTTCGTTGTAGGCAAGCTGGAGCGTGCGGCGGCGTTCGGTCTCGTCGATGGTGAGGCGCATGGAGTCGGTGATCTTGTCGGCATACATGATGACGGTGCCGTTGAGGTTTCGTGCGGCGCGGCCCACGGTCTGCGTCAGCGAGCGGTGTGACCGCAGGAAGCCTTCCTTGTCGGCGTCGAGAATGGCCACGAGCGACACTTCAGGCAGGTCGAGGCCCTCGCGGAGGAGGTTGACGCCGATAAGCACGTCGTAGACGCCTGCGCGCAGGTCGTCGAGGATGCGGATGCGGTCGAGCGTGTCGACGTCGCTGTGGATGTAGGCGGTTTTTATTTTCAGCCGCGTGAGATAATCGTTGAGCTCTTCGGCCATGCGTTTTGTCAGCGTGGTGACGAGCGTGCGTTCGCTCTTGTCGGTGCGGGTGGCTATTTCGTCGATGAGGTCGTCGATCTGGTTGACGGTGGGGCGCACTTCGATGACCGGATCGAGGAGCCCTGTAGGACGAATGATCTGCTCCACGACGACACCTTCGCTACGCTGCAGTTCATAGTCAGCGGGCGTGGCGCTGACGTAGAGCACCTGTGGAGTGAGCTTTTCGAATTCTTCGAATTTCAGCGGACGGTTGTCGAGCGCCGCCGGGAGGCGGAAGCCGTATTCCACAAGATTCATCTTTCGCGAGAGGTCACCGCCATACATGGCGCGAACCTGCGGGACGGTGACGTGGCTCTCGTCGATGATGGTGAGGAAGTCCTTCGGAAAATAGTCGAGCAGACAGAAAGGGCGCATGCCGGGACGGCGGCCGTCGAAGTAGCGGCTGTAGTTTTCGATGCCGGAACAGTGGCCCACCTCGCGCATCATCTCGATGTCGTAGCTCACGCGTTCCTGCAGGCGCCGTGCCTCGAGTTCGCGTGCCTCTTTGTAGAAGAAGTTGACCTGCTCGCCGAGGTCAAGCTCGATCTGAGCCAGACCGGAGGCCATCCGTTGCGGCGAGGTGACGAAGATGTTGGCGGGAAATATGTTGAAAGAATCGAGCTGGCCGAGAGTGACATAGTCGTCGGGGTAGAGTGTGGTTATGGATTCGATCTCGTCGCCCCAGAACACCACACGCACTATGATCTCCTCATAGGCGAGATGGATGTCGACGGTGTCGCCTTTCACACGGAAATTGCCGCGCGAGAAGTTGATCTCGTCGCGTGAATAGAGGGCGTTGACCAGCTCGCGCAGAAAGGCGTTGCGCGTGATCTTCTGACCGACGCTGATGGCTATGACGCTGCTGTTGAAGTCTTCGGGATTGCCCATGCCGTAGATGCACGACACGGAGCTGACCACGATGATGTCCTTGCGCCCGGAGAGTAGGGCCGATGTGGTGGCGAGACGCAGTTTGTCGATCTCGTCGTTGATCATCAGGTCTTTTTCGATGTATTTGTCGACCGACGGGATGTAGGCTTCGGGCTGATAGTAGTCGTAATAGGAAACGAAATACTGCACCGAGTTTTCGGGAAAGAACGATTTGAATTCGCTGTAGAGCTGTGCGGCAAGCGTTTTGTTGTGGCTCAGGATCAGGGTTGGTTTCTGCACCTTCTGGATCACGTTGGCCATGGTGAACGTCTTGCCCGATCCGGTGACGCCGAGCAGCGTCTGGGCGGGCGCACCGTCGAGGATGCCCTGCGACAGCTGTTCGATGGCCTGCGGCTGGTCGCCCGTGGGTTTATATTGCGATGAGAGCTTGAATTCCATAACTTACAAAATTACGAATTCTTCACCGAATAACCTCCGGCTCTATGACTCTCGGTTATTAAAAATTATTAATGGTAGGTAATGGTTGCTATATGTGGGAATTGCGGAATGCATTATAATATTAATGCGGCGCGATCCTTCGGAGGGTCGCGCCGCTAGTTGTGATGGGTAAATTGTGTGGTCTGTTATTTTACGAGGATTTTGGTCGCTTCGGTGCCCTGACGGCGGATGTAGATGCCGGGGGTGAGGTTGTCGGCGCCGATGCGGTTGCCTCTGAGGTCGTAGTATTCAACCGGGGCGTTGCTGTTGTCAACAGGAACGTCGGTGATACCTGCAATAGCATCGAACTGGCCGTTGAATTTAACAGGTATCGAAACGCCATCGTTACCTTCTGGATCGTTTTCGGGATTCATGATCCATATCACGTCAATATTCAGAACTGCTTTTCCTGTGGCATCAATAGTGCCGGAAACGGTTACTTTGGCTACTATTTCCGAACCGTTCATGGTGAGTTTGAGCGGATTGACTGTGCCTGAAATTCCGTATCCTCCGTCGGAGGTGTTGGTGACGTTCATATTTTCCACAACGATATCGCCGATATAACCTTCAGGGGTATCGTCAAGAGCAAAGTCAGGAAGTTTGAATGTGCATGTGCCGTCGTTTTTGCCATTGTCGATAATGTGGACATTGCCGTCGCGGTTGATGTCTTCATTGCCAAGACCGGCCTCAATGGCATTGATGGTTACAATTCCGGCATAAACACCGTAAAGGTCGTCGCCGATAACTACATCGCCGCCTGTCTGGGGTTTGTTGAACTGAATAGTGTAGACGTGGCTTGTCTGGCCGTCGACATCAGTACCGCCGGCATTGCTGTTGGTTACAGTGATGGTGGCTTTAGCGTTTTCTTTGTCAAGGCTCAGTGTCGCCTTGCCCGATCCGCTGTTGCCGAGACATGTGAAAGCGAATGCGCTTTCTTCGGGCATCTCGCTGTCGACGGTATAGTTGTAAATGTTGCTGCTGAATCCCGCAACCGATGTTCCGTTAACCGAAAGAGAAGCGAGACGGGAGTAATAAACAAGTTTTACATTGTCAACAGTTAAAGCATCACCACCTTTTAATGTGGAGCGGTCTGCAAGATAATTGCCTGATGCAAAAATGACATTGAACATAGTAGGCGTTGTTGTATTTAAATAGTCAATGTCTACTGTTTTTGATACCCAAGAAGATGTTGCAGATGTGATTTTATAAATTGTTTTTGAAATCAATTCAAAATCAGATGACTTTGTGACATCTCCACCAAGATTTCCAGAGTTTAGCTCATCAAGAATACAGCGGTCACGATTATACATAATTGGCTCAACAGCGGGATCTGCTGGTTTGAAAAATGAATATGTGTTTTCTGCCGGAACATTTGCCTGTTGAGTTTCCCCTTTCCAAGAATAAATGATTATTGTCGCAGGTTCTGAAGACCCATCACCATTTGTCCGTGTATAATCAAAATACAAGGCGTCAGGACGATATGAAAAGTTTGACATGCCGCCCCATGTGCCGCCATCAGCGGTCCCGGAAACTACTGTCCCAACTCCTGAAGCTTTTGCTGTAGACCAGGTGGTGCCTAATGTAAAATAACCGGGAATAATTTGGGATAGAATTTGCTTGTTTTCTACTTTTATTGCTTGATTGCTGTTAAAACCGGAAACGGAGGATCCAATTGTCTGACATGCAGCATTTGATGATGACGTGACGTTTGAAATACACCAACCGGATGGTTGTTTGCCTTCTGTTTTTGTCAGGTGTTTGTTGCTATTCCATGGGATGCAATCAACCCAGGCTTCTTCAAATCCATAGCTGGGGAGCTGCTGGGCGGTTGCGGAGAGGGCGCCGGCGGCAAGGAGAGTTATTAATGAGAAGTAGATTTTCTTCATATTGTGCATGATTGAATTATTAACGATATTGATAATGTATAGCGAAAATTCGGCTCAAAGTTACGAAAAATACTCGAAATTACGTGCATTCTTGTCGTATTAATTGCGTTTGAGTTGCAAATAATCCTTGCAAAGATCCCTGCATGCAGATGGTCTGAAGGCGTGTCAGCGCAGTGTGTTTAGGGCGTCGAGCATGCTCTGGACGCGGCTACGCATCTCTTTGAGGCGCGCCACGGTCTGGTGACGGCGCTCTATGCCCCGGGGATTGGTGCGTATCTGCTCCTGAGCGGCGTCGAGTTTCAGGCCACGCTCTTTGACGAGATAGTGAACCATGGCAATCTTGTCGATGTCGGCGGGGGTGTAGAAGCGCGTACCGTGTGAATTGCGTTTAGGCTTGATTACGGTGAAACTCTTTTCCCAGAATCGCAGTGTGGAAGCGGGAATGCCGAGGATTTCGGCCACTTCGGAAATCTTGTAGTATTTCTTCTCGATGGAGTCCATAGAATGAATAATATCGAAATGCAGTTGCAAAAATACGAAAATATGGGTAATTTTGCACCTTAATTAAAGAATAAACATAAACCATCATAAAGAAAAATGCTTACAGCTAAAGAAATCCGTGAGTCGTTCAAGTCGTTTTTCCGCGACAAGGGACACCACATTGTGCCATCGGCTCCGATGGTGATCAAAGATGATCCGACGCTGATGTTCACCAACGCCGGCATGAACCAGTTTAAAGATATAATCCTCGGCAACAAGGCCGCGAAATATCATCGCGTTGCCGACTCGCAGAAGTGTCTGCGCGTCAGCGGCAAGCACAACGACCTTGAAGAGGTCGGGATGGACACCTACCATCACACCATGTTTGAGATGCTCGGCAACTGGAGCTTCGGCGACTATTTCAAGCGCGAGGCCATCGACTGGGCGTGGGAATATCTGGTGGATGTGCTGAAACTCGACCCCGATCGGCTGTATGCCACCGTTTTCGAGGGCTCTCCTGAAGAGGGCCTTAGCCGCGACGATGAAGCTGCCGGGTACTGGGAGAAACACCTGCCGAAAGACCATATCATCAACGGCAACAAGCACGACAATTTCTGGGAAATGGGCGATACGGGTCCCTGCGGCCCCTGCTCGGAGATCCACATCGACCTGCGCAGCGACGCCGAGCGGGCCGCCGTGCCGGGCCGCGACCTCGTGAACCACGACCATCCGCAGGTGATCGAGATCTGGAACCTCGTGTTCATGCAGTATAACCGCAAAGCCGACGGCTCGCTGGAACCGCTGCCCGCCCGCGTGATCGACACCGGCATGGGCTTCGAACGTCTGTGCATGGCGCTTCAGGGCAAGACGTCGAACTACGACACCGACGTGTTCACCCCGCTGATCGACCGCATAGCCGAGCTCTCGGGCAAGAAATACGGCGAGAACGCCAAGGTTGACATAGCCATGCGCGTGATCGCCGACCATGTGCGCACCATCGCCTTCTCTATCGCCGACTCGCAGCTGCCCGGCAATGCCAAGGCCGGCTACGTGATCCGCCGCATCCTGCGCCGCGCCGTGCGCTACGCCTACACGTTCCTCGACCAGAAGCAGGCGTTCATGTACAAGCTTGTCGACACGCTCATCGAGAGCATGGGCGAGGCTTATCCCGAGCTGCCCGCACAGCGCGAGCTGATCATGAAGGTGATCAAAGAGGAGGAGGATTCGTTCCTTCGAACGCTTGAAAACGGCATACGCATGCTCGACAGCGCCATCGCGGCCGCCAGAAACGCGGGCAAGACGGAGATCTCGGGCAAGGAAGCTTTTGTGCTCTACGACACTTACGGATTCCCGCTCGACCTCACGGAGCTGATATTGAAAGAAAACGGCATGACGCTTGATCAGGCCGAATTCGACAGCGAGATGAAGGCTCAGAAGGACCGCGCCCGCAACGCCGCCGCCGTCGAGACCGACGACTGGACAGTTGTCAACGAGGGCGACCCCGAATTCGTGGGCTACGACAATACAGAGTTCACCACCAACATACTGCGTTACCGCAAGGTGAAACAGAAAAAAGGCGAGTTTTATCAGATTGTGCTCGCGCAGTCGCCCTTCTATGCCGAAATGGGCGGTCAGGTAGGCGACAGCGGCGTGCTCGTCGCTCCCGACGGCTCGGTGACCGAGATCTACGACACTAAGCGCGAAAACGGCATGGCCGTGCATCTGACAAAGGAACTTCCCGCCGATCCGACGGCCGTGTTCGAGGCCCGCATCGACAGGAAGGCGCGTCTGGCCACATCATGCAACCACACGGCCACCCACTTGCTGCATGCAGCGCTCCGCGAGGTGCTCGGCTCACATGTTGAGCAGCGCGGCTCGTTTGTATCGCCCAAATTCCTGCGTTTCGACTTCTCGCATTTCCAGAAGGTGTCCCCCGAGGAACTGCGCGAGGTGGAGCACCGCGCCAACGCCAAGGTGCGTGCGGCCATAGCGCGCGACGAACACCGCAATGTGCCGATAGCCGAGGCTCAGGCCATGGGCGCCATGGCGTTGTTCGGCGAGAAATACGGCGAGGAGGTGCGCGTGATCCGCTACGGCGACTCTGTTGAGCTTTGCGGCGGCACGCATGTCGACAACACCGGCAATATCGGCATGATACGCATCGTGTCGGAAAGCAGCATCGCCGCCGGCATCCGCCGTATAGAAGCTATCACCGGCGAGGCCGTGGAAGAGGCTCTCGACGAGATGACCGACCGCATGCGCGAGATGGCGGGCATGTTCAACAATGCTCCCGACGTTGTTGCCGCCATGCGTCGCGCCATCGCCGAGAATGCCGATCTGCACAAAGAGGTTGAAGGCTACATGAAGGAGCGCACCGACGCTATGGTTCAGCAGGCTATCGCCAAGGCAGAAAACGTGGGCGGCGTGAAGCTTGTGACGCTCGCCGGCGTTCGCGTGCCCGAGATAGTGAAGAATGTGGCGTTCGGCGTTCGCGCAGCTTTGCCTGAAGCTACGGCGTTTATCGCAGCCACTGTCGATATGACCGGCAAGCCGCTGCTGACGGTGATGCTTACCGACGACGTTGTGAAAAACGGCCACAATGCTTCGCAGATGGTTCGCGAGGCAGCCAAGATGATCCAGGGCGGTGGCGGCGGTCAGCCCGGCTTCGCTCAGGCCGGTGGCAAGAACAAAGACGGCATCAGCCAGGCCTTCGAGGCACTTGTCGCCATGATCAAAGAGTAAGCGATTACGAAGTAAACATAAACCGGCGCGTTCATCCGATAATGATGAGCGCGCCGGTTGATTTTTTATGTTTGTGTGTCAGTCGTTTGCTCATCGACGCATCAACCAACGATAGGAGCGGCGGCTGACTATAGGAGCAGCGGCTTCCAGCCGCCTGCAACGCTAATGTATCGATAATTAGATGGAGATAAGCGGATTGAGATGCCGGAGGCTGGAAGCCGCCGCTCCTAATCCCAC
>URWH01000082.1 GCA_900551515.1 uncultured Porphyromonadaceae bacterium | reverse complement strand
TATGAAATTCGGCGGGACATCCGTAGGTTCCGTAAAAAGCATCAGATGCTTAAAGAAAATTGTAGAGAAAGAGGCTAAGAACCAGCCCATAGTAGTGGTTGTAAGTGCACTTGGAGGCATAACCGACAAGCTTATCGAGACATCAATGCTTGCACGCCGGGGTGACGGGCGTTACAGAAGCGAGTTTGATGCAATGGTTATGCGTCATCACAGGATGATAGACACAATCATCACAGACCCCAAGAAGCGTGAAGACTTATTCAGAACCGTAGACTCGCTCTTTGAACAGCTCAAGAGCATATACTTCGGTGTGTATCTTATCCGCGACCTTAGCGAGAAGACACAGGATGCCATTCTCAGTTACGGTGAGCGGCTTAGCTCGGGCATAGTGGCGGCACTGATAAAGAATGCGCAGCTGTTCGACGCACTGACGTTCATAAAGACAACGCGCAAGAACGGCAGTCACGTGCTCGACAGCGAGCTTACGGGTAGCCTTGTGCGCAAGGCTTTCGAGGACATGCCGCGCATATCGGTGGTTCCGGGCTTTATAAGCCGTGACAATATCACGGATGAAATAACCAACCTTGGGCGCGGAGGAAGCGACTATACTGCGGCAATAATTGCGGCGGCACTCGATGCGGAGGTGCTGGAGATATGGACGGATGTGGACGGATTTATGACTGCCGACCCGCGCGTGATACCTTCGGCATACACCATAAACGAGCTTAGCTATATAGAGGCCATGGAGCTTTGCAACTTCGGCGCCAAGGTCATCTACCCCCCGACGATCTATCCGGTGTTCCACAAAAACATCCCCATCTACATCAAAAACACCTTCAACCCCTCGGCTCCCGGCACCTGCATCAGCGAACAGCGCCCCTCACCCGAAGGCAAGGACATCAAAGGCATATCATCCATCAACGACACCTGCCTCATCACCGTGTCGGGTCTATGCATGGTCGGCGTCATC
Source organism: uncultured Porphyromonadaceae bacterium (assembly GCA_900551515.1). The sequence continues at coordinate 6,815 of URWH01000082.1, read as the reverse complement.
GGCGTCAACGCCCGCATCTTCAACGCGCTCGCCCGCCAGGGTGTCAGCGTGTTCCTCGTCTCGCAGGCATCCAGTGAAAACACCACATCATTCGCCGTCCGAAACGCCGACGCCGATCGTGCTGTCGCCGCTCTCGAAACCGAATTCATGGCCGAACTGCAGACCGGCGAGCTCAATCCGATGCAGGTCGAGCACAATCTCGCCACGGTCGCTGTCGTGGGCGAAAACATGAAACAGTCCTCCGGCGTCGCCGGCAAGCTATTCAACACCCTCGGACGCAACGGCATCAACGTCATCGCTTGCGCACAAGGCGCTTCCGAAACCAACATCTCCTTCGTCATCGAACTCAAAAACCAGAAAAAAGCTCTCAGCGTAATCCACGATAGTTTTTTCTTGTCTGACACTCAAGTGCTCAATCTTTTCATAGTCGGAATTGGCAACATTGGGTGTCACCTGCTCCAGCAGCTCGCCCGTCAGCAAGCAAATCTTTTGCAGCAGAAGGCTCTGGAGCTAAAGGTTGTGGGCATTGCCAATTCCAAAAAAGTTCTCTTCAACCGCGAAGGCATCGACCTCAGCGACTACCGCTCGCTCCTCGACCGCCAGGGCGTTCCCTCAACGCCCCGCTCAATAGCCGACGGCGTCATCGACATGAACATCTTCAACTCCGTGTTTGTCGACTGCACCTCCAGCCCCGAGATCGCCGATCTCTACCTCGACCTGCTCGCCAACAACATCAACGTCGTCACCGCAAGCAAGATAGCCGCCTCCGGCCCCTACGATCACTACCGGCTTCTCAAGCAGACCGCCCGCAAAAAAGACGTGCGCTACCTCTTTGAGACCAACGTCGGTGCCGGACTCCCCATCATCGGCACCATCAACAATCTCATCAACAGCGGCGACCGCATCCTCCGCATCGAAGCCGTCGTTTCCGGAACGCTAAACTACATCTTCAGCAACATCAGCGCCGACACACCCCTCAGCCGCGCCATTGCCGGAGCGCGCGACGCCGGCTACAGCGAGCCCGACCCGCGTGTCGATCTCAGCGGCATCGACGTGATCCGCAAGCTGGTCATCCTCAGCCGCGAAGCCGGCTACGCTATCGAGCAGCACGATGTCGAGGCCTCCCCCATCCTCCCCGACAGCCTCTTCCACGGCTCCATCGACAGTTTCTTCCAAGCTCTCCCGCCGGTCGACGTCGAGATGGAGCGCCGCCGCGCCGAAGCCGAAGCCCGCGGTTGCCGACTCCGCTATGTCGCACGCCTCGATGAAGGCAAAGCCTCAGTTGGCCTTGAAGAAGTCGACAGCTCCCACCCTTTCTACAATCTCGAAGGCAGCAACAACGTGATTCTTATCACAACCGAACGCTACAAAGAATACCCCATGGTCATCAAAGGCTATGGCGCGGGAGCTGCCGTGACCGCCGCCGGCGTATTCGCCGACATCTACAGCATCGCCAACATCAGCTGAACATCGCGGCGCCCCGGTCTGTTATCTTTACATCAACATCATCCCTCCCGCCTCCACCGCATCCATGTACATCGCTTCACAGAAACGCAAAGAAAACATAGCCGAGTATCTCCTCTACATGTGGCAGATCGAAGACCTCATCCGCGCCAACGGCCTCGACATCGACCGCATCCAGGCCAACGTCATCGACCGCTACGAAAACCTCACGCCCGAACAGCGCACCGAAATGCGCCGCTGGTATGAGTCGCTCATCGACATGATGCGCCGCGAGAATGTCGAACAGAAAGGCCACCTCCAGATCAACCGCAACACCCTCTCCGCGCTCGCCGACCTACATCAGAAGCTTCTTAAAGATCCGCGCTTCGCCGATTATTCCTCGCAGTTCTACCGCACCCTCCCCTTCATTGTCGAGCTCCGCGCCAAGGCCGGCGAAAACAAAGCCGGCGAAATTGAGACCTGCTTCAACGCTCTCTACGCCATGCTTCTCATGCGCCTGAGCCACAAAGACATATCTCCCGAAACGCAAAGCGCTCTCACTCAGATATCAAAATTCATCGCCACTCTCGCCCGCTATTATCACCTCGACGAAAACGACAAGCTCTTCAACAACGACCGCTGATTTTCGCCCCCGCCCCTCATACTTTTTTTCTGATGTGATGTAACTTTTCCCACATTTCTTACGTCATATAGCTGTACACCTTCAATTGCAGGTGCACTCATCACACATCATAACTCTTGCAAATGAAAAGATTCATCTCGGCCGCCGCTATAGCCATCCTGCTCACCGCAATGTGCCATGCCGCCGGCTATAACGTCAGCGGCACCGTCACCGACTCCATCGGAGAGCCCGAAGCTTTCGCCACCGTCCGCGTTTATCCCCAGTCCGACACCACCAAAGTCGCCGCCCATGGCGTCACCGCCGACGACGGCTCATTCTCCCTCTCGCTCAAATCCCCGGGCAGCTACACGCTGCGCCTCGTTTCCGTTGGCCGCGCCCCGCTGAGCCGATCATTCTCGGTTTCATCCGAAGCTCCGTCGGCCGATCTCGGCACTCTCACCGTGAAATCCGACGACCGCATGCTCGGAGAAGTCACTGTCACAGCCACAAAACCGCTCGTCACAAAAGAAATCGACCGAATTGGCTACGATGTACAGGCCGACGACGACTCCAAAACCGCCACACTCGACGAGATGCTGCGACGGGTTCCGCTCGTCAGCGTCGACGCCGAAGGCAACATCACCGTCAAAGGATCTTCCAATTTCAAAATTTACAAAAACGGCCGTCCCAACAACTCTTTCACCCGCAACGCCAAAGATATCTTCAAAGCCATTCCCGCCTCAATGATCAAGAAAATCGAAGTGATCACCGACCCGGGAGCACGCGAGGATGCCGAAGGCGTCGGCGCAATCCTCAACATCGTCACGCTCGAATCCACGACCATGAGAGGCGTAACCGGCAACGTTTCACTAAACTACGACACACAGACCGGCGTCCCGACGCCAAACTTCTGGGGATCGACCCAAATCGACAAAGTGACGCTCTCGCTCTACGCCGGCGGACAATACTTGAGCAAACGACAGACAAAAAACAGTCAGTTGTCCGAAACGGTCTACGATGACTCCGGTAATACGCTAGTCAGCGAAGGACATTCAAAAAATCCCGGGTGGATCACCTGGTTCGGTCTCGACGGAAGCTATGAGCTCGATTCCCTCAACCTCTTTACAGCCGAGTTCGGAGGCTACTACTATGATATCAATGTTCGCTCCGAAGGCTCCAATAAACTCATGGCTGCCGACGGCTCCAAAATCTACAGCTACAACACATCGACACACCAGAATCCCTACCGGTATTTCGACATCAACGGCAACTTCAATTACCAGCACTCCACACACCGGCCGGGTGAGAATCTCACTCTCTCCTACATGATATCCACCACCAATCAGACCAACAACAGCTCGACACTTTACTCCGATATGGTCAATATGCCCGTTCCCTACACCGGCATCCTGTCCGATTTCAAACTCGACTTCATCGAGCACACGTTCCAGTTTGACTGGTGCAGACCCTTCGCCGGCATTCACACCTTGAATCTCGGTGCAAAATATATCTATCGCGACAACCACAGCCGCACCACACAGAACTATATCGACTACGACAACCAGCCGACTCTCGACTTCACACATCTCACTCACGTAGCGGCCGCCTACGCCGATTATCGCCTGCGCCTCGGCCGCTTCAGCCTCCGCGGCGGTCTCCGCTACGAATTCTCCCGACTCAAGGCCGAATATGCCGACGGGAGCCATCCCTCTTTCGCAAGCAACCTCAGCGACTGGGTGCCAAACGCCGCCGTTTCATACGACATCAACGACGCCAACTCTATAAAACTGTCTTTCGGCACCCGCATCAACCGCCCCGGCATAAGCTACCTCAACCCGGCAGTCAGCTCCACCCCAAGCTCCGTATCGAAAGGCAACCCCGACCTCGGAAGTGCCCGCAACTCATCCCTGTCGCTCAACTATAGCCTCATCGGCCAAAAGATAAATGTCGATTTCACCGCTTCCTACGGCTTCACCGACAACGATATCGTTTCAGTCCAATACATCCGCGACGACATCATTTATTCCGATTATGCCAACGCAGGCCGAAACAAATCCTTTGATACCGGACTCTTCCTTCAGTGGACCGCCGGCAAAAAGACTACGGTCATGCTCAACGGCAACGCTTCCTACAACCACTATTCCAACCCGTCACTCGACATCGCCAACCGGGGATGGTCAGGCAGCGCGTTCATGCGCATCTCCCAGAAACTCCCCTGGAAACTGAGCGCCCAGCTCATGGGATCGGTATGGACTGGCGGTATTAACGGACTTTACTCCAAGTCATCGCCGGTAGGCATATCCGTTTTCGACTACGGTATCAGCCTTCAGCGGTCTTTCCTCAAAGAAGACCGGCTCACCGTACGCCTCAGCACTTGGGATCCGATTTATCCGTCACGCAACCGCTTCAAAAGCGAGTCTGTCAACATGGCCATGCGTCAGACCTTCTACTCCACACAATATAACACTTCCAGATTCCAGATATCCTTATCCTACCGCTTCGGATCCATCAACGCGCAAGTCAAGAAAACAGCGAAAACAATCGAGAACGACGACCTTACCGGACGAAAGATCGGAAACAATTGATGCCCGTTATGCGGATTATTCGCTACCTTTGCGGCATTGAATCATCATCACTGACGTTATGCTGACTGCTCTGCTTACCCTTCTGCTTCTGATCATATCCAACGTGTTCATGACCTTTGCCTGGTACGGGCATCTGAAGCTTTCCGCCTCCGGCGTCACTTCCAACTGGCCTCTCTACGGAATCATACTCCTGTCATGGGGCATAGCGCTTCTTGAATATTGTTTTCAGGTGCCCGCCAATCGCATCGGATTCGAGGGCAATGGCGGCCCGTTTTCCCTCATCCAGCTCAAGGTCATACAGGAAGTCATCACACTCACCGTATTCGTCATCTTTAGCTTCTGGGCCTTCGAGGGCTTCGAGATACGCTGGAACCATATCCTCGCTTTCTTCCTGCTCATCGCCGCCGTCTATCTCGTGTTCATGAAATAGACCTGAACATTCTTTCGCCGAACAATCACGGCGCGGAGGAGGTTATAATATTGCTGTAACCTCTATCCGATTATGAGAATATTTACGTCAATAGCCGTTGCCGCAGCTTCCGCAATTTTCGCCTCTGCTTCCCAGCCCGAAACGATGGATGCGCAGTTGCCGCAACAATGGTCCTACAATTCCGTTTTCTATCAGACCTCTCCGACCGACGACAACTGGTGGAGCGGCTTCGGTGATCCTGTCCTCGACTCCCTCATCAGCCGCGGCATCGACAACAACTTCAACGTCGCCGTTGCCGCCCGCCGCATCAACATTGCCCGCCAGTCCGTACGTCAGGCCAAGTCGGCCTACTACCCACAGCTCAACATCGGCGCCGGATGGTCGAAAAGCCGGCAGTCGGGCAACCTCACGTCGATCTCCACTCCCGCTTCGGCCACCGACTATTTCTCTGCATCCGTCGACATGGCCTGGGAAATTGATCTCTTCGGCCGAATAAACTCGCAGGTCAAAGAGCTCAAGGTGCAGTACAACGCTTCGGCCGCCGACTATCTCGCCACCATGAACAGCCTCTGCGCCGAGATAGCCACCAACTATCTGCAGCTGCGCACGCTTCAGGAGGAGCTTCAGGTTACACGCTCTCAGCTCGAATCCCAGAAAAAGGTGCTTAAGATTGCCGAAGCGCGCCATGAGGCCGGACTCAACTCGGCGCTCGACGTCGCCCAGGCCTCGACGGTCTACTATTCGACCGAATCCTCGATCCCCAGCCTCGTCACTTCCATCGACCGCAGCATCAACATGCTCGCCGTGCTCGTAGGCTGCTATTCCGACGACATCAAGCAATGGCTTGAAACGCCCGAACCGCTGCCCGACTACCAACGGCTCGTAGCAATCGGTGTCCCTGCCGACTTGCTGCGGCGCCGCCCCGATGTGCGGCAGGCCGAATGCGACATGGCTTCCGCGGCTGCCGCCGTTGGCATCGCAAAAAAAGATTTCCTTCCCACCCTGACGCTCGAAGGCTCGGTGGGTGTGGCCGCACACCGCCTCGGCGATCTCTTCGACAACCGCTCGATGACCTACTCCATAGCCCCGCGCCTGTCATGGACCATATTCGACGGCATGGCCCGCAACGCATCCCTCGCCTCGGCTCGAGCGAGGACGCCATCGACCTGAAATACGCCAAGCAGGTGGCGGACTACATCGGCAGCCAACACACGGAGGTCTATATGACGCCGGAGGAGGTCATCGCCTCGCTGGAGACGGTCGTAGAGCAGGCGCAGAAGGAGATGGATCTCTCACTCAACCTCTATAAACAAGGGCTATCCGACTTCCTCAGCGTAGCTCAGGCTCAGATCACGCTCTTCGACTACACCGACCGCCTTGTCGCCGCCCGCGGAAGTGCGGCTGCCGCCCTCGTCACTCTCTACAAAGCCCTCGGCGGCGGATGGCAGACATCACATTAACTCCCTCATAACTAAAATTCATCTTTCAACCGGCCAACACAATTCAATCATGAAAGCCTACGCTATTATATGCCTCGCAGCCGCCACAGCATCCCTCGCGGCCTGTTCGGGCAAAAAGAACTCATCCGGCGAGCCCTCGCCTCAGATAAATGTCGCACGGGCCATGTCCGATTCCGTGGTCATCTACCATTCCTATCCCGGCACCCTCAAAGCCAACACCGTAGTTGACCTTGTGGCTCGCGTCAGCGGCACTCTCATCTCGCAGAACTACAGCG
>URWH01000081.1 GCA_900551515.1 uncultured Porphyromonadaceae bacterium | reverse complement strand
TAAACCAATATCAGTAAACATACAAAACCGAGTCAACCATTTTCAGGAACGGACACATTCCGCTTTCAGAGCATGCAAATTGCGCCACAGAGCACTGAAATTGGGAAAGTTTTGCTATCTTTGCCAAAGTAAAACGATCTTACATACATAACCGAAAAAGATGAATTATGCTATAATAGCCGCCGGCGAAGGCTCGCGGCTTGTAAGCGAGGGCGTTGCGACGCCAAAACCGCTTGTGCCGCTTTGCGGACGTCCGATGATCGGCCGTCTGATCGACATATTCTTAAGCTGCGGAGCCGAGAGCATCAGCGTGATAGTCAACGGACAGATGACCGAAGTGCGCCGATATCTCGAACAGCTGAAAGCCACATTGCCCGTCGAGCTGAAGCTTGTAGTGAAAACCACTCCAAGCTCCATGCACAGCTTCTATGAAGTAAGCCGGCTCTTCGGCGGACAAAAATTCATTCTCACCACCGTCGACACCATATTCCGTGAAAATGATTTCCGGCGCTACGCCGAAGCATTCGAAGCCGCCGACAATATCGACGGCATGATGGCCGTCACATCATATATCGACGACGAAAAGCCCCTCTACGTCGATGTCGATCCGCAAATGCGCATCACCGCCTTCCGCGACAGCCCGTGGGACGGCGTGAAATATATCTCGGGCGGCATCTACGGGCTCGACGGCAAAGCCCTCAAGGTTCTAGACCGCTGCATAGCCACAGGCATGAGCCGCATGCGCAACTTCCAGCGTGCGCTCGTCGACTCCGGCCTGCAGCTCGAAGCCTACCCCCTTGGCAAGATCATCGACGTCGACCATCAGGGCGACATCGCCAAAGCCGAAGAATTCATCAATGAATAAAACCTCCTTTACCATATCAGCAATGGCAGATATTAAAATAGCGGCGATCATGAGGGCTGGAGCCTACTCGCCCAACCATATAGGCAACGATGCGGCCATCCTCAATGCCGTAGTGGAGCAGCTGCGCAAACGCGGCTGCGAAGTCAACGTTTATTCCGAAGAGCAGCTCAACGCCGGCGAAGTCAGCGAGCAAGTGATAGTCAACATGTGCCGCGAACAGCAGTCCATCGCCCGGCTTCAGAAATATGAAGATGAAGGCCGGCTGGTCATCAACTCGGGCTACGGCATCGAAAACTGCACGCGCGAACGCATGACCCGCATACTCATCGGACACGGAATTCCCTACCCCGACAGCCTCATCGTCGACACCGACGAAGTTGTGAAACAACGGCTCAAAGAGTCGGGCTTCAGCAGCGCATGGATCAAACGCGGCGACGGCTGCGCCATGCACAAGGAAGACGTGAGCTACGTGCGACACCCCGAAGAGGCACAGGAAGTGCTTCAGGAATATTTCCTGCGCGGCATCCGCCGGGCCGTCATCAACCGTCACCTCATCGGCGACCTCATAAAATTCTACGGTGTGGCCGGCTCCGACTTCTTCTACTGGTTCTACCCCTACGACGAAGGCCACAGCAAATACGGTCTGGAAGCCATCAACGGCAAAAGCCGCGGCATCGAATTCGACAAAGAGCGCATGCGCGCCATTTGCCGCGAGGCATCGGAAGTGCTCGACGTCAAAGTGTATGGCGGCGACTGCATCATATCGCCCGAAGGCGACATACGCATCATCGACTTCAACGACTGGCCCAGCTTCGCCCCGTGTCGCGCCGCTGCCGCCCCACATATAGCCAAATGCGTCCTTTCGGCTGTCAAAGCACGCCGTTAATCCACAATTTCCTCATCACTAATCCGACATGCAACAGCAAACGACACGACATAGCGCCACGGTCACCGGCGCAGCACCCAAGGCCGCCGGGACTTCGTTCCGCGACAGCCTCAAATCAATGGACACCGAGGAGCATATCGACCTCTGGTTTTACCGCCCCATAGGCTATGCCTGGGCTCGTCTGGCCGCCCGCATCGGCGTCACCCCAAACGCCATCACCATCGCTTCGATATTCCTCGGCATCGGCGCCGGCGTGGCATTCTACTTCAGCGAACTGTGGGTCAACATCATAGGCATGGTGCTCCTGATCTGGGCCAACTCCTTCGACTCCGCCGACGGACAGCTCGCACGCATGACAGGCCAGTATTCCCGCATCGGCCGCATACTCGACGGTATGGCCGGCGACGTGTGGTTCGCAACCATCTACGTAGCCATCTGCCTCCGCGAGATCCACACCTCGCCTTTTTTCATCCAACACCACTGGATGATCTGGACACTGGCCGTAGCCACCGGACTCTGCCACGCAAAACAGGCTTCCATGGCCGACTACTACCGCCAGTTCCACCTCTTCTTCCTCAAAGGCAAGGATGGCGCCGAGCTGGAAAACATCGACGACCTGCGCCGAAAATACAAGGGCATCCCCTGGAAAGGCAATTTCTGGAAAAAGTTCACCATGGCCGTCTACACCAACTATTCAATTCAGCAGGTGAAGACAGCCCCGCAGATGCAGCACCTCCGCGACGCTCTCCGCCGCCATTTCGGCACCGGCGAGATACCGCAGCAGTTCCGCGACGACTTCCGCAGCATGAGCCTCCCGCTGATGAAATACACCAACATCCTGTCGTTCAACTGGCGTGTGATCGTCCTTTTCATAGCCCTCTTCGTCAGAATGCCATGGATCTATTTCGCTTTTGAATTCACCGTGCTCAACGCCCTGATGATCTACATGATCGCGCGTCACGAACACATATGCCACGTGATGACCGCACGCCTTGATGATGGATATTATGGAAATTAAAGGTATCATTTTCGATTATGGCGGCACCATCGACAGCCATGGCGACCACTGGAGCGAAGTGATCTGGCGCGGCTATCAGGATGCCGGCATCGCCATAGACAAGGAGGAGTTCCGCAAAAGCTACGTCTTTGCCGAACGCGAACTGGCCCGCGTGCGTCATATCCTCCCGCAGCACAATTTTCTCGACCTGCTTCGCATAAAAATGCAGCTCGAGCTCGGCGACCTTGCCGCCCGCGGCATCATCAGCGCCGCCGAAGCCGAGGCTAAAGCCGAGCCTGTGGCCATCTACTGTTATCAGTGCGCCCGCCGCTCTTGCGACGAGGCACGCCCCGTGATCGCCGCACTTGCCGAACGATATCCGCTCATGCTCGTGTCGAATTTCTACGGCAACGTCGAGACCGTCATACGCGACATGGGATTGAGGCAATACTTCCGCGGCGTCATCGAAAGCGCAGTCGTAGGGGTACGCAAGCCCGATCCTCGCATCTTCATGCTTGGCGTCGTGGCCCTCGGGCTGAAGCCCGAAGAAGTGCTCGTGGTGGGCGACAGCTTCCGCAAAGACATCGAGCCGGCTTTGTCCATCGGCTGTCAGGTGGCATGGCTAAAAGGCAAAGGCTGGACAGCCGAAGAGGACGCCCAGACTCACCCTTCGCAGATAAGCTCGCTCGTCGACCTGCTTAAACTGGTCGACTGACACTCTTCAATCCGTTTTTTCCTTCGCTTACTCGCCGGGCAGAAGCTGCGACAGCCGCTGTTCAAGTTCGGTGGTCGACAGTCGCGTGGTGAGCTGCCCGTGATGCGCTATCGATATATTGCCCGTCTCTTCCGACACCACGATGGCCATGGCGTCGGTGGCCTGCGAGATGCCCAGTGCCGAGCGGTGACGCAACCCGAGATGTCGCGGCACATTGGTGTCGTGGCTCACAGGCAGGATACAGCCGGCCGATTTGATGCGGTTGTGCGCAATGATCATCGCCCCGTCGTGCAGCGGTGAGTTTTTGAAAAAGATGTTTTCAATAAGGCGCGAATTGATCTTGGCGTCGATCATATCGCCCGATTGCTCGTAGACCTCGAGTGGCATGCTCTGCTCTATGACGATAAGGGCGCCGGTGCGCGTTTTCGACATGTTCATGCATGCATAGACTATCGGTAACACATTGCGGTGCTGCCCGGCCGTGGATGCGCCCGACGATTTCGGCCTGAACAGTTTGCGCAGGAAACGCCACCGCTTGCGGTCGCCCAGCTGCAGCAGGAACCGCTTGATCTGATCGGGAAACAGCACCACTATCACCAAAAGGCCGATGCTCATAAACTTGTCGAGAACCGATCCGATAAGCTTCATCTGGAGGATCTGCGACGCTACGAGCCACACCACTACAAACGCCAGCACCCCGTAGAAAAGGTTGATGGCACCCGACTCTTTCATTATCCGGTAGGTGTAGAAAAGCAAAAGGGCGGCAATGGCAATGTCGCATATATCGAGAACGGTTATATCCATGGCGCTGATGATTTGTTGCTGAGATACATAGATGTGAGTGTTATGGCCTGACGCGCCGCGCCGGCGTCGTGTACGCGGAGTATCGCGGCACCCTCATCCAGCGCCATGACATGAACGGCCGTAGTGGCCGGCAATGCCTCTTCGGGCGTGATGCCGAGCGGGCGTGTTATCATGGATTTGCGCGACACCCCGACGAGCACCGGGCAGCCGGTACTATGCGATATGTGACGTGTGGCCGCAAGCAGCGCATAGTTCTGCTCGACGGTCTTGCTGAAGCCGAAGCCGGGATCGACGATGATGTCGGCCACACCCTGCTGGCGGAACGACTGCACGCGTGCCGCAAGATCGGCGGTGACGTCGTTCACCACGTCGTCATAGTCCGTAAGGCTCTGCATCGTAGCCGGCGTGCCACGCATGTGCATGAGTATGTAAGGCGCATGCAGGCGTGCCGCCGTTTCGGCCATCGCCGGATCGAGGCTGCCGCCCGATATGTCGTTGATGATGTCGGCGCCCATCTCGCTGATGGCAGCTTCGGCCACCTGCGCGCGGAAGGTGTCCACCGACAGCGGTATATCCGGTGCCACCGTCCGCACAGCGGCGATGCCGCGGCGCAGACGTTCGGTCTCTTCTTCGGGCGTCACATCGGCGGCTCCGGACCGCGACGAGTATGCGCCGATGTCTATCATATCCGCCCCGTCGGCAATCAGGCTCGCGGTGCGCCGTGCCACGGCCGAGGCGTCAAAGGTGCGCGACCCGCTGTAGAAAGAGTCGGGCGTCACATTGACTATGCCCATCACCTGCGGACGGTCTATCTCATAGAGATGTCCGCGGATATTGATGGTGAAGGGGGTAAAAAAGGGGAAGTGGTGCACGGCGATTGGATGGTTCGGTTAAAGTTTCGATGCGAAGTTAGAGAGATTTGTCGTGAATTGCAAATTGCCCGCGGCAAATTGTTCTGCCGGATGCCCAGCTATTGGCTTCTGATGGCCTTTACTGGCCTCTCATTGCCCTGCACCATCGGCTGCGGGAGCGGCCGGCGCCACAGGCTCGTTGAGATAGTCGCGCTGCCGCCCTTGCTGCCCCGCAGCCTTGCTGCGGCTTGAGGCTCGCTCTTTTTTCGGGGCTTTCTTGCGGGCCTTCTTTTTCCCGTAGCGGCTGTAGTTGGCGCTGTCGGCATCGGCGGACACTACTGTCACGGGGGCGGCCGGTGCGGACACCGCCTGTGGCAGCGGCTTCGTGCGGTTGAAGATCGCCATTATGGCTATGATCACCGCTATGATGACAACAAGCAGAATGGCGCCTCGGCGTTCGCCGGAAACAAATCGTGACATTGGGCTATCAGAGGAATGACGAGATGAGTATCATGGCTATAAGCACGGGCGCCATGTAGCGCACTATGTTCACGACCACCGGATAGAAGCGCGAATGCAGCGTGCCGCCGTTGGTGAGTTGCGACATGAACAGCTTGCGCGGTGCCACCCACCCCATATAGATGCAAAGCCCGATCGATGCCGTGGGCAGCATGATGTTGGTGGCCGCATTGTCGAGGAAGTCAAAGATGTTCATGCCGCATATCGTGATGTCGCTCCACGGTCCCATCGAGAGGGAGCACACGCTGCTGAGCACAAACAGGGGCACAAGCACTATCAGCACAGATTTCCAGCGTTTCACGCCGAACCGGTCGCAGATAAACGCCACCGACACTTCGGCTATCGAGATGGTCGAAGTGAGCGCGGCAACGGTGAGCAGCAGGAAGAAGAGGATGGCCCACAGCTGCGTGGCCGTCATCTGGGCGAACACTTCGGGCAGCGTGACGAAGACGAGCGTGGCTCCCCGCAGACTCTCGCCGCCGAGGTTAAACGAGGTGACGGCCGGGAATATGATGAGTCCCATCATCACGGCCACCAGCAGGTCGAGCAGCGACACGGTGACAGCCGTGCGCATCAGACGCGTGTCCTTCGGGAAATAGCCGGCGTAGGTGATCAGGATGCCCATGCCGAGGCTGAGCGAGAAAAACGCCTGCCCGAGCGCGCTCACCACCACTCCGGGCGTCACTTTTGAGAAGTCGGGGTGCAGGAAGTAGTCCACGCCGCGCATCGATCCGGGCAGCGACAGACTCACACCCACGAATATCACGAGTATCACAAACAGCAGCGGCATGGCTATATTCGACAACCGCTCGATGCCTTTCTGCACGCCGGCGATGAGCACGCCGATGTTGATGGCTATCATTATAAATGTGTTGATCAGCGGGTTGACGCTCTCGCTCACAAAGGATTCCATCTTCATCGTGTAGTGGCTGTTGAGCGATGCCTCGCCTGCCACCGGATCGAAAAGGCCGCCGCTCACCGATTGACAGAGATATTCAAACGTCCATCCCGCAACGACCATATAGAAACATAATATGATATAGCTGGCGGCAATGGCCCACCCGCCCACGGCGCTCCACTTGCGCGAGGCGCCGACGTCGCGCATCGACCCTATGGCGTCGCTGCGACCTGCCCTGCCGAGGGCAAACTCACTGAGCATCACCGGTATTCCCAACAGCATCACGCAACAGATGTAGATCAGCAAAAAGGCCGCGCCTCCCCCTTGCTGCACTTCGGCAGGGAAGCGCCACACATTGCCGAGCCCTACGGCCGATCCGACCGTTGCGGCTATCATGCCTATCTTCGAAGCAAACATTTTTTTAGCAGCCATGGCGTATTTCTTTCAATTTTGCTGCAAAGATAGCTATTCAAGTTGAAAAATGATTGCATTTTGTCGTGATTCAGCCTTTTTTGTCATTCGTTTGTCAAATTTTGGCTTTTTTATTGCGTGGCCCCGGATCGGTTTTCACATCCGTTTGACTTTTATTTCCTACCTTTGTGCCCGTCATGAGCAAATCCAACAACACCACCAGCCGCCTCTGCACCCGCATGTCGCGTGTGCCCGAATTCCTCTTGTCAGCAATCGGCATCGTTCTGCTGCTGCTTCTCACCTTATTGCCGGGCGAGGAGCTCCCGGATGCACCGCATATACCGCTGATCGACAAGTGGGCTCACATTCTCGCTTTCGGCCTGGTGAGCACGGCTTTGCTCTTCGACTTCGGGCGCCGTCGCGGCCGCATCTCATGGCTTATGTGGCTCGTCGCAGGCATCGCCGTCACCGCGCTGGGCATCGTCATCGAATGGCTTCAGGACCTGATGGCGCTGGGTCGCAGCGCCGACATAATGGATGTCGCTGCCGACGCTGCCGGCGCTTTCCTACTCCCGCTGCTTTTCATGCCGCTATTGCGCATGTCGGTGCGGAGCTATCTGTGCGATCTCGTGCCTTTCACAGGCGATAAGGCCACGCTCGACCGCGTGCGGCAGCTCTACATAGCTTCTTTCCCACCCGAAGAACGCCGCGACTGGAACGACCTGCAGGACAAAACCTCCGACCCGCGTGAGGCTCTTTCGCTGCTCATCATCCGGAGCCGACGCCGTTTTGCCGGCTTCATCACAAGCTGGGATCTGGGAGGCGTACGTTATGTCGAGCATTTCGCCGTCGATCCCTCTCAGCGCGGCAGCGGCATCGGCGCTAACGCCATAACACGGTTCGTCGGCATGGCCCCCTCGCCCGTCGTACTCGAAGTCGAACCGGCCTCCGACGGCGACATGGCCCGCCGCCGCATCAGCTTCTACCGTCGCTGC
>URWH01000080.1 GCA_900551515.1 uncultured Porphyromonadaceae bacterium | reverse complement strand
TCATAATTAAACTGCACTCCAAAAGTTTTGTGTCTAACTTTTGGGGTGCAGTTCAATTGCCGGGGCGGCTGATTCTTTTTCATCTATTGAATCAAGACCTCACCGCGTCAGACAGCGTATCCCGATTCTGACCTAATTATTATTTCAGCGTGCCGTTTTCGGCCTGCTGGATCATCTTCTGGTTGGCGGTGATGTAGATCTCGACGCGGCGGTTCTGGGCGCGGCCTTCGGCTGTGTCGTTGGATGCTACGTAGTCGGCCATCGGGATGCCCTGTGCCGTAACACGTGCGGCAGATACACCACTGTTTACGAGGAAGTTGCGCACTGCATCAGCGCGGCCGGTCGAAACGCGTTCGTTCACCTGCATCGAGCCGGTGTTGTCGGTGTAACCGAAGATCTGGACATTGGTCTCGGGGTTGTTGATGAGGTTGGATGCAAAACCTGCGAGCGACTGGCGTTCGGCCGTGTTGAGGGTGGTACCGTTTGTCGGGAAGAGGATACCGCTGTTGAATGTCACCTTGATAGCTTCAAGGCCGTTTTGGTCGGTAACTGTTTCTACGGCTGCCTTGTCGGCGAGCTGCCGTTCGAGTTCCTGTTTCTGCTTGTCCATCTTGCGGCCGATGAGCGTGCCGGCACCTGCGCCTACGGCAGCACCGATCGCTGCGCCGATGCCTGCGCCTTTGCCACCGCCGATCAGTGCACCGATACCTGCGCCAAGTCCGGCACCGCCGCCGCCACCGATCAATGCACCTTTACCCATATTGGTCATGCTGTTACAGCCTGCTGAAAGAAGAAGCGAAAGCGACAATGCGCCAATCGTAAAAATTTTTGTCTTTTTCATTATTGTCATATTTTTTGGTTATGTGTTAGCGTGACTGAAGAATTTGCAAATGAATATTTTGCATCTGTTAGTCCGGAACTTCTTTCTTTGATTACAATTTCAGCACCAACATTGTTTTGATTAAATGCAAATTTATCATTAATTTTGCAATAATCAAAATATACAATTTTATGAATGAAAACCGCAACTCCTACGGACGCATTCACCGGCGTGGTTCCAATCTGATATATCATATCGGAGCCCTGATTGCTGTCACGGCCTGGGGTATAGCATTCATCAACACCAAAGTGCTCCTCAACCACGGACTGAGCGCCGTTGAGATCTACGTTTATCGTTTCATAATTGCATATTTATGTATGCTCATCATCTGCCCACGGCCCGTTTTCGCCCGCACGTGGTCCGACGAGATGAAGCTTTTTCTTGTAGGCGTTTGCGGTAGCTCGGTCTATTTCATCGCTGAAAACACAGCCATGAACTACACGCTGGTCACCAACGTGTCGCTCATTGTCACCACATCTCCTATCCTAACAGCACTGCTCATCGGCCTGATGTATCGCAGCGAGCGCCCCACGCGCGGATTCATGACCGGATCGATGATTGCCTTTTCGGGCGTGGCATGCGTGATTTTCAACAGCAGTTTCGTAGTGCAGGTCAATCCGTTAGGCGACATGCTCGCACTCCTTGCCGCCCTCTGCTTCGCCATCTATTCAATACTCCTGCGCCCGCTCAACGCCACCTACAGCGTATGGTTCATCACCCGCAAGACATTTTTCTACGGGATCATCACCGCACTTCCCTTTTTTGCAATCGAGCCGCAGATCGCTCCGTTTGAAGTGATTTTCACGCCTGTAGTCATCGGCAACCTATGTTTCCTCGCCATCGTTTGCTCGGTGCTCGCGTTCAGTTTCTGGGCCATGTCGGTCAAGCGAATAGGCGTCATCATCTCCGGCAACTACCTCTATATAAGCCCGATCGTCACACTCGTAGCTTCAGCGCTTTATCTCGGCGAGGAGGTTTCTGTGGTCGGCTACATCGGCTGCGCGCTCATCCTCATCGGTGTTGCACTGAGCGAACGCCTTTCAGGCAAGAAGCGGCTCTGACACAAACATCTCCATCGGCCTGCCATACACACCCACACATTTCCCCAAAACTAACATGCCAACCGTCCTCACGCCTCCCCTATCCGCCAAACCACGATACACGCTTCTCGACGGGCTGCGTGGCGTGGGCGCCCTCATCGTCATCATCTTCCATTTCGGAGAAGCATTCAGCACCGGGTGGCAATCGCAGATGATGAACCACGGTTATCTGGCCGTCGACTTCTTTTTCATCCTTTCCGGCTTCGTGATAGGCTACGCCTACGACGGCCGCTGGCGCAACGGCCAGATGACCGCCCGCCGCTTCATGCTCCGCCGCTTCATCCGCCTGCACCCCATGGTGGTTCTCGCCATTATCCTTGGCGCGGCCGCTTATATCCTGCAGGGCTGCGTGCGGTGGGACGGCACGCCGATGCCGCCCGAATCGGTCGTCATAGCCCTGATATGCGGACTCCTTTTGCTTCCGGCCATCCCCTACACGATGATGGACGTCCGCGGCTATGCCGAAATGTTCCCGCTCAACGGTCCGCAATGGTCACTATTTTTCGAATACATAGCTAGCATTTTCTATGCCATATTCCTGCACCGTTTTTCCACCCGCTGGCTAAGGATTTTCGTCATCATTTCAGGCATCGGACTTGCCGCCTGCACTTATGCCAACTTTTCCGGCGGCTACACCATGGGCTACGGCTGGAGCATCCTCGGATGGGATATCATCCCCTGCGGCGGGCTGGTCGGGGGACTGTTTCACGTCAGCTTCTGCTTCGGCATCGGCTTGCTTCTGACCCGCGGATTCAAACCGCGCACCGGCATCAGAGGCTCGTTCTGGATCTGCTCGGCACTGCTTCTCGCCGTGTGCATAGCCCCCTATATCACCCCAGACGGCGACATATCCATGCTCAATGCCACCTACGACCTGCTCTGCACATTCATCATCCTGCCTGCCATAGTGTGGATCGGCGCAAACGGCGTCACCACCGACCGCTTCTCAACCGCCGTTTGCGAAAATCTTGGCAACCTTTCCTATCCGGTCTACATTGTCCACTACCCGCTCATGTATCTGTTCTACAGCTGGGTATGGACCAACTCCATCACCTTCACTGAAGCGCTTCCGGTCATGGCATGCATCCTTGTAGCCATCCCGGTTATCGCATGGCTCGCGCTGAGATACTACGACGAGCCCGTGCGCAACTACCTCACGTCCCGGTGGTTGCGCCGAAGCAAAAAGTGAAATCAACCTTTACCGGAAATAAAATCCAGTTCGTCGACGATCTGCACTGCGGCCTGACGCGTCAGAGCGCAATCGCGCGTGATCTCGGCCTCGGCCAGCGCTCGCACCTCTTCGGGATGCACGCGCAGATAATGCCACAGCAGACGCATCGCCACATAGTGCTGCATGTCATTGTCGCTACGGGACGCCTCTACGGCCAGCTCATAGCCGCAATTCATATGCCGCAACAGCTTGTGCACCAGATTGTCGGCAATCTCAGGCGACGGCACCGAAGCGATCCAGCGGCGCGCTTCATCGGGCGTGAACGTCGCGGCATCCACCAGCATAGGAGCCAGCAGCATGCTCTCGCGGGTCGAGCGGTTGCCCCACAATTCACGGGCCAGCTCGATATCCGGTCCTTCGCCGGCTGCTATCTCCGCAAGCTGCGGCATGTTGACGCCAAAAATAATTTTGAAGGGCGACCCTCCGCGGCGCAAAGCATCGGCTATCACGCCATTGCGCATCGCAAAAAGGCGCCGTTTGATCTGTTGTAATCGGTTAAACTCTGTCATGACGTCGCAAAATTACTCAATCGTTCCAACCTCTGCAACTCATCGTCGCAACAAATGCGGCACCCCAACACCAATTTCCGCCCGGACATCCGGCGGTTTTCGCACAATTTTGGCGGAAAAATGAAATAAAGTCATTACCTTTGAAACAATTTAAATATAATCAACAATCAATCCTTAAATCGTTTCAGCTAATGGAAAATCTTCTGTTTTGGCTTGTGCCCGCAGCTTCAATCGTTGCGCTGTGCCTCGCCTACTATTTCTTCCGTTGGATGAAGAAGCAGGATGAAGGCACCGACCAGATGCGTAAGATAGCATCTCACGTACGCAAAGGCGCCATGTCCTACCTCCGCCAACAGTACAAAATCGTGACCATCGTTTTCATCTGCCTCTTCTCGATCATGGCCTATGGATTCGGTGTCCAGAACAAATGGGTGCCCATAGCATTCCTCACAGGCGGCTTCTTCAGCGGCCTCGCCGGCTATCTCGGCATGAAGACAGCCACTTATGCCTCGGCCCGCACAGCCAACGCCGCCCGTCAGTCGCTCAATTCCGGACTGAAAGTAGCCTTCCGCTCGGGCGCCGTGATGGGTCTCGTGGTTGTAGGCCTCGGACTCCTCGACATCTCGTTCTGGTTTATTTTGCTCAACTGCGTGCCTCTCGGCCTTGACGGCACCGCCAAGCTCACCATGATCACCACCACGATGCTCACCTTCGGCATGGGCGCCTCGACGCAGGCCCTGTTTGCACGTGTCGGCGGCGGCATCTACACCAAAGCCGCTGACGTAGGCGCCGACCTCGTGGGCAAAGTCGAAGCCGGCATCCCGGAAGACGACCCGCGCAACCCCGCCACCATCGCCGATAATGTAGGCGACAACGTGGGCGACGTCGCCGGCATGGGCGCCGACCTCTACGAATCATATTGCGGCTCCATCCTCGCAACCGCCGCTCTCGGCGCTGCAGCCGGTGCCACCGGTTTCCTCAACGAAGCCGCCGGCTCAGTGGCTCTGCAGACAAAAGCCGTGCTCGCACCCATGCTCATCGCGGCCGTAGGCATCCTGCTTTCGATTCTGGGCATCTTCGCCGTGAAGACGAAAGAAAACGCCACTATCAAAAGCCTGCTCAAATCGCTCGCCGTAGGCACCAACCTCAGCTCGCTGCTCATCGTCGGCGCCACGTTCCTCATCCTCTGGAGCCTCGACATCCCCAACTGGGTCAACCTCTCGTTGGCCGTCGTCGTAGGTCTCGCAGTCGGCATTGTCATCGGACAGGCAACGGAATATTACACTTCGCAATCCTACCGCCCCACTAAACGGCTTGCCGAAAGCGGCCAGACAGGTCCGGCAACGGTCATCATCTCGGGCGTAGGCCTCGGCATGGTCTCTACGGCCATCCCCGTGCTCGCCGTTGTGTTCGGCATCATAATGTCCTACTGGCTCGCATCAGGATTTGACTTCTCCAACATCTCATGGGGTCTCTACGGCATCGGCATCGCAGCCGTCGGCATGCTCTCCACACTCGGCATCACCCTTGCCACCGACGCCTACGGCCCTATTGCCGACAATGCCGGCGGTAATGCCGAAATGAGCGGCCTCGGCCCCGAGGTTCGCAAGCGCACAGACGCGCTGGACTCTTTGGGCAACACCACGGCAGCTACCGGCAAAGGCTTTGCCATCGGCTCGGCAGCTCTGACCGGTCTTGCCCTCCTGGCTTCTTATGTTGAAGAAATACGCATGGGGCTCGAGCATAAATTCGACGGTCTCATCCAGGCCGGCACCACCATCGATCCCAACGCGATGCTCATCAACGGCACCGATTACCACACAGCCACGTTCACCGACTTCATGGTTCACTACGATGTCACACTGATGAACCCGCTCGTGCTCGCCGGCATGTTCATCGGCGCCATGATGGCATTCCTCTTCTGCGGTCTGACGATGAACGCCGTAGGCCGCGCCGCCGCCCACATGGTCGAAGAGGTGCGCCGCCAGTTCCGCGAAATAAAAGGCATCCTCACCGGCAAAGCCGAACCCGACTATGCACGCTGCGTGCAGATTTCCACCAAGGGCGCCCAGCGCGAAATGGTATTCCCGTCGCTCCTTGCCATAGCCGTTCCTATCCTCGTCGGCCTCATCTTCGGCGTGCCGGGCGTGATAGGCCTGCTCTGTGGCGGCCTCGCCGCAGGTTTCGTGCTCGCCGTGTTCATGGCCAACTCCGGAGGCGCATGGGACAACGCTAAGAAATACATCGAAGAAGGCAACTTCGGCGGCAAAGGCAGCGAAGTGCACAAAGCCACCGTTGTCGGCGACACCGTCGGCGATCCGTTCAAGGACACTTCCGGCCCCTCGCTCAACATCCTCATCAAGCTAATGTCGATGGTGGCAATCGTGATGGCCGGGCTGACAGTCAGCTTCAGTCTGTTCGGATAACAACTTCACACATATCAGTAAATTACATCGTCAGGGCTGTCGCCGGGATAAAAGGCGACAGCCCTTGTTTTTCAAAACGTCAGGCCGAAAAACATGCCAACACCGAGCATTGGTCACACATTTGCAAATGCGATGGATAATTCGTAATTTTGCGCTGATTATTTAACGTTTTCACCATCCATCCGATTATGAACGAGTTAGCCACAAAATACAATCCTGCCGAAGTGGAGGATAAATGGTATGCCTACTGGCTGAAACACAAGCTGTTTCACAGCACGCCAGACGCACGCGAACCCTTTTGCATCGTGATTCCCCCGCCAAACGTCACCGGCGTCCTTCACATGGGTCACATGCTCAACAACACAATCCAGGACATTCTCGTGCGCCGCGCCCGCATGGACGGCAAAAACGCCCTCTGGGTGCCGGGTACCGACCACGCCGCCATCGCCACCGAAGCAAAAGTGGTGGCCAAACTCGCCGAACAGGGCATCAAGAAGAGCGACCTCTCCCGTGAGGAATTCCTCGAAAAAGCCTGGGAATGGACGCATAAATACGGCGGCATAATCCTCCAGCAACTTAAAAAACTCGGCGCCTCGTGCGACTGGGACCGCACCGCGTTCACCATGGACGACATCCGCTCGCGCAGCGTGATCCGCGTATTTGTCGATCTCTACCGCAAAGGCCTCATCTACCGTGGCAAACGCATGGTGAGCTGGGATCCGAAAGCGCAGACTGCCCTCAGCGACATCGAGGTGATCTACAAAGAGGAACACTCGAAACTCTATTATCTCCGCTATAAGATCGTGGGTGAAGACGGATATGCAATCGTCGCCACCACACGTCCCGAAACCATCATGGGCGACACCGCCATGTGCATCAACCCTGCCGATCCCAAGAATCAGCATCTCCGGGGCAAACGCGTGATCGTGCCGTTGGTTGGCCGCGAAATCCCCGTGATCGAGGACGATTATGTCGACATCGAATTCGGCACAGGCTGCCTCAAGGTTACGCCGGCCCACGACATGAACGACTATATGCTCGGCCAGAAGCACAATCTCGAGAGCATCGACATATTCAACGACGATGCCACCGTCAGCGAAGCAGCCGGAATGTACGTCGGTATGGACCGCTTTGCAGTGCGCGAGCAGATCGCCAAAGATCTCGAAGCCGCCGGCCTCATCGAGAAGATCGAAAACTACGAGAACAAAGTGGGATATTCCGAACGCAACTCCGACACTGTCGTCGAACCCCGCCTGAGCGACCAGTGGTTCCTCAAGATGGACTCGCTTGCCAAGCCGGCGCTCGAAGCTGTTGAAAACGATATCATCAAATTCATCCCCGACAAGTTCAAAAACACCTACCGCCACTGGATGACCGACATCCGCGACTGGTGCATCTCGCGTCAGCTCTGGTGGGGCCACCGCATCCCGGCCTACTACCTGCCCGACGGCTCGTTTGTAGTTGCCGAGACCGCCGACGAAGCCCTCGGGCTTGCACGCAAGAGCAACCCATCGCTTACGGCAGCCGACCTCCGTCAAGACGACGATTGCTTCGACACCTGGTTCTCGTCGTGGCTCTGGCCCATCACGCTCTTCAACGGCATCCTCGATCCCGACAACGAAGAAATCAACTATTATTATCCGACAACCGATCTCGTCACCGGCCCCGACATCATCTTCTTCTGGGTTGCCCGCATGATCATGGCCGGATATGAATTCACCGGCCGCCAGCCTTTCAACAACGTCTATTTCACCGGCATCGTCCGCGATGAGATAGGCCGCAAGATGTCGAAACAGCTCGGCAACTCGCCCGACCCGCTCAATCTCATCGAAGAATACGGCGCCGACGGCGTGAGA
>URWH01000079.1 GCA_900551515.1 uncultured Porphyromonadaceae bacterium | reverse complement strand
GCGCATCGGCTTACCCGGGAAACGGCTCCGCAGCTGACGCATCGCGGCCAGCCGGTCGGCGGATTCATAGCCCAGCACTTCATACACCTGCACCACATCGTCCGACAGCGACGCCCATGCCATCGCCACCACACCGCGCTCGCCGCTGCTCACCACCGTAAACGTGCCCTCGGGCCGCATGGTCAGATCGTCGAGAAAGTTCATGAAGTCGCGCCGCGTGTGCAGGATCCCGCCGGGGCGGCGGCGCTCCAGCGCGGCAAAAGCCTCGTAGACGGCGTCGGAATACAGGTCGCTCACTTCATCATATTCTCCCTCTCCGGCAAATTTGTGCTGCGATGTGAAGCGCTGCACATCAGCTAAAAACACCGGCGAAAAGCCGAATCGTTCAAAAAAGTAATAAAGCCATCCGTGTGCCGGGATGAGCGCGCACATCATATCTCCGCGCTCGCGCGACAGACGCAGCGCCTCTCGCAGCAGCGAGCTCGCATAGCCGCGGCCGCGGGCCTGTCGGCGTGTCGTGACACCCGCTATATAGCTCACGGGCATCTCACGGCCGTAAAACCACAGCCCATAGGGCTGCAGCAGCAGTGAACTCACAGCCTTGCCATCCTCCTCCACCGTCAGCGCGTCGGCGTCGCGGTAGATGCGGTCGAAGTACATATCCAGATATTCGGGCGAATCCTTATAGGCTTCGCGCCACAGATGCATGATGTCACCTTTTTTGCTCATAATCGGTTGCAGTGTTTAGAGCCTGTTTAGTAATAAATGTTAACGGCAGTGCTGTCAGTCGTCGAGTATATTTGTGTCTGTGATGAGGGAGTTATGGGGTTCCATAACGACCGAAGAACAGACGCAAAGATGCCGGCGAATGACAGGTCTGATGTAACTTTCTTTATAATAGATAACATAATGTTAAATTATAATACAATTGTTGTTGAATTCCATGAGCTGTGTTGTAATTAATGTCTCTTAAGCTATGCGACCCTGCCGTCAACATTTATTATTAAACAAGCTCTAATTATCGGTCGTTCGGAATTACTCGTAAAGACCGAAATTGGCATGTAAATTACAGTAGTCGATACGTTGCCCAATCCATGTTTTCAAAGCCTTAAAGTTTTTCCTGAACTCAAGAGAACTTTCACTTCTGCGCCATGACACAGAATAATCCGCGGGCCAAAGCTGTCCGTTTTCAATAGCCGAAGGTTCGATGAGATTGGCATATTCCTCCATATACTTAAGCAACTGAGGATATCCGACCGATATGAATTCGTCCCATTTCTGTTTGTATAGCGCGCGGAAACCGGTGTTGCTGAACAAAGCTTTCAAAAATGAATACCCACCGCAGTCGCCATCTGACGCAACCATCGGAATTGAAGCGGAAACGCCTTCATATCCATCGAAAGTATAAGCCCAGTCGAAGTCCCATACAGGGCCGAAATGATATGTTTCACCATCGGCTATGCTGTCCTTGTAGATATAGAAACTCTTGGGATGCTTCATCTCATGATTTGCGGCAAGATTGTTGACGATAAAGAAGTTGACAGCCGATTCCAGATCTATATACTGAGACAGGTCGGCAGAAGTGTCACCTGAAGTTACCGCCTGTGCCATCTGAGTGAAATCGCTCTGCCATGTCTGTAAATACTGCGCAGTCGTCACGCCCAACGAATCGCATATTTCGGTAAAATCAGGATCTTTCACCATTACGGGCAGTTTTTTCCCCCTATCCCAGCTGAAATAAAATTCAAAGGCTTCATCATAGTTTGAATCGAGCTCGAAAAGCACACCTTTGTACTCGTCGATGTTGACACTGCCGCTACCCGTACCTATCTTCTCCGTGAGCATGTATGCACCTTTTAAAATATCGTTAAAATAGACTCTGACAGGAATGCAATGATTGGCAAAAGGCATCTGGAGATAATTGGCGACCCAAAGCGACACGGCGTTTCTCATCAGAGAGCAGTCGATGTAATTCGCAATCAAAGCAAAAGTCTTGGCTTTGGGCAAACCGCATACCGCAGCTTTCTTTTTCATCTTGAAACGGTATGGCTTCTTATTCATTCCCCAGGTGGAGTTGCCACGACCGCGAAATTCGACTGTGTCGGCTTCAATGTCGGAATACATTCCATTGCCTTTCATATAAAGGATGGCAGGATGGACATCGTCCTTAGCTCCCTGAAGTTCGGTCCACGACGGATAATCGATCAGATTGACATGGAATTCCGGCAGGCCTGTAGAGCGGACCTGCACACTGTCGATCAAACCTATGGATATCGTAGTGGATGTGCCATCAGTGGTTTTTATCACAAGGTCATTGAATCCGAGAGCTGCGGATCCGTTTTCATGTGTTATGGAAAGGATATCGGCACCTTTAAAAGTACTGAGCTTGGTATCATCACTGCGAAACACATGGATTTGGTCAGTCTGCGCAAAAACTGAAACAGAAACTGAAATTGCAGCCACAGCTGCCAGAGTGATTATCTTTTTCATTATTTCACAGCTATTTTATAAGATTCTTTATTGATTGTCAACACATAGATGCCGCCACGGAGCCCGGAAGTGGCGATCTCATAGTAGCCGTCGGAGGCGCGGTCGCTGAGAATGCTCTTGCCGTCGATCGACACCACATTGATAAGGGCGCCGGCCGGAGCGTTGCTGATCACGATATTGTCACTGCCCATTGTGATCTTCATGGCATTGGCGTTGACATCGTCGATTCCCGTCCAGCCGTTGTCTTTGTCTTCTACAGCCGTCTTGTTATACTTCCAGTTGTTAAGAGCCGCCGTCGGTGCTACGACGCTGCCCTTGGCGCTCGTCATCGTCACGTTGCCGTCGGCAACTTTCACGAGCATGTTGTCCTCAAGCGACACTATCGTCTGTCGGCCGTCTTTGTAGTTGAGCATCAGGCTCATGTAGCCATTGATAGTCGCTCCGGCGCTTATTCCCACGCACAGCGACAACAACAATAAGTAAATTTTTTTCATGTAATTAATGGATTGGTATTAATAGTTTTCTATGTCTTCGATCTAAGGCTCGCGAACCGAATGATCATCTTTTAACGCGCAGCATCAGGCACATGCGATTCGGTCGTTCTTTTTTTGTCTATTGAACTCTACAGGTTGAAAACGGGTGCACCGTCAGGCTTGAATCCGGTTAATAGCTTCGAAACCAGCCGGCTGTCGTTCGGGATTTTCTGAAGAATATTACGCGAGCATTCATGATTGGTTATTATAATGTTTAGAAAATATTACTTTCCGTCCACAAATATACACTTTTTTGGCATGTCATGCCAAATACATAGTCTACTTTTTTTGAATTATCTTCAATTAAGCATTATTTTTGTAATCAATTTTTACGATTTACCCATGATCTGCACCGGCATTATACCAGCACGCTTCGCTTCCACACGATTGCCCGGCAAGGTGCTCGCCGACATCGGCGGCATCCCCATGATTGAACGTGTATGCCGCCGTGCCGCCCCCGCTGTCGACCGTCTAATAGTAGCGGCCGACGACATCCGCATAGTCCGCGCCGTCGAGGCTTTCGGCCGGCATGCCGTCCTGACGTCGCCCGACGCACCCAACGGCACCGCGCGCTGCGCCGAAGCCCTCGCTCTCATCGACGACGATGCCGACATCATAGTCAACATCCAGGCCGACGAACCCTTCATCGACCCCGCCGACATCACCGCCGCCGTAAGCTGCTTCAGCGACCCGACGGTCGACATCGTCACCCTCGCACGCCGCTTCGGCCCCGGCGAAGATATCAGCGAACTGCTGTCGCCCGACAATCCCAAAGTGGTGATGGACAGCCGCATGAACGCGCTCTATTTCAGCCGCGCCGCCCTCCCCTTCGTCAGGGACGTCGCCGTTGAACAATGGCCTGCCGCCGCCTCTTTACACCTGCATGTAGGCCTCTATGCTTTCCGGCGCAGCCTCCTGCCCGACATCGCGGCGCTTCCCTCCTGCCCGCTCGAAAAAGCCGAACGCCTCGAACAGCTCCGATGGCTCGCGGCCGGCTACCGCATCCGCATCGCCATGACCGAAAGCCGCACCATAAGCGTCGACACACCCGCCGACCTCGAAAACGCACGCCGCTTCGCTTCCGCCCACGACCACCTAAAACACCCGCTGCCATGAACACCCCCGACGACGACTCAGCTCTCAGCGAATCCTTCCGGACCCTCCCGCCTCCGGTTGCCGACATCCCCACGGCTTCCATGCCATCCATGAAGCGCGTCACCCTCCCCTCAGGCATCACGCTCCACACTCTCGTCCACAAAGCCACACCGGTCATCTACCTGACCGTGCTCACCGAAGGCGGCATCGCCGAAGCCTCTTCGCCGGCCGTAGCCGCCCTCACCTCCATATTGCAGCGCGAGGGCAGCCGCTCGTTCAACGGCCCGCAGCTCTCCGAGACGCTCGACTTCAACGGCGCCTGGATGAAAAGCGAAGCCACGCCCCATCACCGCCGCCACAGCCTCTACACCCTCTCGTCGAAGCTTCCCGACGTGCTCCCGGCATTCGTCGACATGGTGTTCCGCCCAACGTTCCCCGACACTCCGCTCAGTGTGCGCCGCGAATCGCTCGCGCAAAACATCGAGATCTCCGACAACAACGTCAGCTATCTCACCCGCTGCACCTCCGACCGCCTCATGATGGGCTGCTCGCACCCCCTTGCCGTCGTCGACACTCCGGCCGGCATCCGCGCCCTCACACGACGGCAGCTCGAAGAGTTCCACGCCACATTCTGCCATGCCGCTTCGACATCGGTGTTCATATGCGGCGACATCACCGACTCGACCGTCGGGCTAATCACATCGGCCATTGAGGAGGCCGCCCCGCGCTCCGCAGCTCCGGGCTTCAACATCAACGGATTCACCCCCGCCGCGCCCGGCATCTGCGAGACCCGGCGCCCCGAAGCCGCACAGAGCGCCGTTGAACTTACGCTCCCGGCCATTCCACGCTCACACCCCGACTTCCTCCCGCTTCACCTCACCATCTATGCCCTCGGAGGCTATTTCGGCAGCCGTCTCATGCTCAACATACGCGAAGAGAAAGGGCTCACCTACGGCATCAGCGCATTCCTGCCGGGATATGCCGACGGCGCTTACACCGACATTGCCGCCGAAACCGACAATGCCTACGTAGGCCGCCTCATCGACGAAGTGCGCCACGAACTCGTCAGACTGGCCGACGACCCGCCGCAGGGCGACGAACTCATCCGTCTCAAGCAGTCGGCCATCTCGGCGCAAGCATCCGTCACCGACTCGCCGCTCTCGATCGCCGACTATCACATCACAAATATCACGCAAGCCCTCACCCCCGGATATTTCGAAGCCAAGCAGCAGGCCATCATCGACCTCTCGCCGGCAACCATTTCCCGAATGGCCTCCCTATACCTCGACCCGGACGCCCTACGCATCGCAATCGCCGGCAACCCTACCATCTCCGATTCCCCCTCCGATTCCGATAATTTATGATGACAAATGCTCACATTTATAATGACAATACCGATTTTTTTTACGAACTTTGCAGCCTAAACCGTAACATAGTATATTTTTAACCTCTAACCCACTATCATACATGAAGAAAAGCGCTTTGCAGATAGCCCGCGCGGCCTATCAACCCAAGCTCCCCATCGACCTCACCGGTGCTGTCAAGGTTGTCGAAGGCAACCCCACACAGTCGGTAGCCGATCAGGAAGAAATCCAGAAACTCTTCCCCAACACCTACGGACTCCCCGAAATCCGTTTTGAGAAGATCTCCAAAAACCTCTCCGGCAAGCCCATCAACGTCGGCGTCATCCTCTCCGGCGGCCAGGCTCCCGGCGGTCACAACGTGATCTGCGGCCTTTTCGACGGCATCAAGAAAATCAACAAAGACAGCCGCCTCTTCGGCTTCCTCATGGGTCCCGGCGGTCTTGTCGACCACAACTATATCGAGCTGACCTCCTCAATCATCGATGAATACCGCAACACCGGCGGCTTCGACATCATCGGCTCCGGCCGCACAAAGCTCGAAAAAGAGGAACAGTTCGACAAAGGTCTTGAGATCCTCAAAGAGCTCGGCATCACCGCTCTCGTGATCATCGGCGGCGACGACTCCAACACCAACGCAGCCGTCCTTGCCGAATACTACAAAAAGATCAACGCCGGCGTGCAGGTGCTCGGTTGCCCCAAGACCATTGACGGCGACCTCAAGAACGAAGTGATCGAAGCATCCTTCGGTTTCGACACCGCAACGAAAGTCTACTCCGAACTCATCGGCAACATCCAGCGCGACTGCTTCTCGGCTAAGAAATACTGGCACTTCATCAAGCTCATGGGCCGCTCGGCTTCGCACATCGCTCTCGAATGCGCCCTCCAGACTCAGCCCAACGTGTGCATCATCTCCGAAGAAGTCGAAGCCAAAAACCTCACCCTCCAGGATGTTGTCAACTACATCGCCGACATCGTGGCCAAACGCGCCGCTCAGGGCAACAACTTCGGCACCGTCCTCATCCCCGAAGGCCTCATCGAGTTCATCCCCGCAATGAAAAACCTCATTGCCGAGCTCAACGACCTTCTCGCCAAGACTCCGGGCTTCACAAAGATGACACCGGCCGAACAGCGCGAATACGTGCTCAAAAACCTCTCGCAGAACAGCGCCACCGTCTACGCTTCACTCCCCGAAGGCGTTGCCCGCCAGCTCACCCTCGACCGCGACCCCCACGGAAACGTTCAGGTATCGCTCATCGAAACCGAAAAACTGCTTAGCGAAATGGTCGGCAACCGCCTGAACCAGATGGCTGAAGAAGGCACCTACAAGGGCAAATTCTCGCCCCTCCACCACTTCTTCGGCTATGAAGGACGCTGCGCCGCTCCCTCCAACTTCGACGCCGACTACTGCTACGCCCTCGGCTACAACGCCGCCATGCTCATCAACGCAGGCGTCACCGGCTACATGTCGAGCCTCCGCAACCTCACCAAACCCTCCGTACAGTGGCTCGCCGGCGGTATTCCTATCTCCATGATGTTCAACATGGAACGCCGCCACGGCGAAATGAAACCCGTGATACAGAAAGCGCTCGTGCGCCTCGAAGGCAGTCCCTTCCAGCGCTTCGCCGCAAAACGCGCCGACTGGGCCCTCAACACCGAATACGTATTCCCCGGCCCGATCCAGTACTTCGGCCCCGCTGAAGTGTGCGACCAGCCCACGATGACCCTCAAATACGAGCACCTCGACAAATAATCGGGCGCTCGCTCCCTGAAGTGCCGACAAGCTGATTCCCCTCCTGAGAAAGGAGCTGGTCCCCCCTCAGAAAGGAAAAGCTTTCCACGATATTATCATCATCCTTTTTTACAGCTTGCATGAAGCTGCGGCACCGTTTCAGGTTGTCCGCAGCTTCATCTTTCTCCGTCTGTTACAGACATATTTCGCCGATATTTTCGCGTTACGCACTGAGAGACAGATTAGTGACAAATTTGCGACACGACGCACGTCAAATTTGTTGCAGAATTGTTGCAGAATTGACAAATTGTGATTATCTTTGCCGCGCAACGACGGAAAGAACACAGCATCACATAAATTAACAGACTTAAAATCAAGATCATGAATACGGCAAATATCCCGCCATTGAAATTTCGTCCGATTCTTAAGTCGGCAATCTGGGGTGGAGAGAAAATAGCTCCATTCAAAGGCATTGTCACCGATCAGAAACAGATTGGTGAAAGTTGGGAAATTTCAGGTGTCAAAGGCAACGAGTCAGTTGTTGACAACGGACCCGACCAAGGCCTTACACTCACTGAGATGATAAAAAAATATGGTGCAGATCTCGTTGGTAAGAAAAACATCGAACGCTACGGCACCACATTCCCTCTCCTTATCAAAATAATCGACGCCGCCGGCGACCTCTCGTTGCAAGTGCACCCCGATGACGAACTCGCAAAGAAACGCCACAACTCACTCGGCAAGACCGAGATGTGGTACATCGTCGATACCGATCCGGGAGCCGACATCCTCTGCGG
>URWH01000078.1 GCA_900551515.1 uncultured Porphyromonadaceae bacterium | reverse complement strand
TCATGTCAACTGGGGCTGGGACGGCGTCTACGACGGCTACTTCGTGATCACGGCCCTCGATCCCCGCGGCAACAACGCCGGCTTCAACTACGACGAGCAGATGGTTGTAGGCATCCGCCCCGCCACCGCCACATCCGTGGTGCGTCCGGTGCTCGTGTTCCAGGGCGACATGACCATGGCATCGAAGGACGTGGCCCGCAACTCCTACGGCGACATCAAGATCTCCGCAAGCCGCGGCATCATCAGCAATTGCGTTGCCACTACCACAGTGACCTTCGGTGTCAAACTCACATCGACCGACGACGGTAGCGTCAGCTACGTGGCTGCCTCAAACTCAAAGTCACTGATCTCCGGACAGGGCGTCACCAACTACGTTATCCGTCAGAGCGCTTTCCCCAAAACCGGCCGTTACCTGATGGAACCCGCCGTAAAGGGCGAGGACGGACAGTGGTATGAAATGGAGATTTCATCCTCGGCTGAAAAAGCCATGTATGTCGATTGCTCTGCACAAGCATTCGCGTTCACACCCGAGAGCGAGGTGATTGCCGCCGAATCCGTCAAAGACATTCAGGTGACTTATCTGGCTGTGAAGTCGGGCGCCGTAAGCGGTGAAACATTCGATATCGAAGCACACTTCTGCAACAACTCAACACACAATTATACAAAATATCTTACCCCCACGCTGATGGAGAACGGCACGTCGGTAGCCGCCGGCACCAAGCTTACCCTCGAACTCGGAGCCATGGAGCTCAACTCCTCGGAATGGTCATGCACCCTTAACGAAGAGGTCGAGGAAGGAACCTACAAACTCGCTCTCGTCGACCGCAAGAACAACGTGATCGGCAATCCG
This sequence comes from uncultured Porphyromonadaceae bacterium, assembly GCA_900551515.1. The sequence continues at coordinate 7,271 of URWH01000078.1, read as the reverse complement.
ATCGACGTGAAGGTGGTCAAAGACGACATGAACGGCCTGACCATCATCACAAGCGACGATGCAGCCTCCGGTGAAGAGGTGATGACCGAAGTCTACACTCTCGACGGACGTCTTGTGGCCGGCTATCAGCCCGGTGAAGCTGTCGACGTTGCCCCCGGCGTGTATGTGCTGAGTCACCGCATGAGCGACGGCTCTGTGAAAGTGGAGAAGAAAGCGATTCGCTGAAGCATCCCGTTTCATCCGCGAGCTGAACAAAACAGGTATTTGGCAGTGTTATAATCGTGGAGCGTCCGGCCGGCGTGGCCGTGGCGCTCCACTCCGTTTTCACTACTAAACAACCTTGGTCATGAACCTTCGATACTCCACACTGACATTTGCGGCTCTGATCACTGCCGCCGTAGCTTCAGCCCGTCAGCTCACTCCTGCCGAGGCGCTCAGCCGGGCATCGGCCGACCGGCCGGCTCTGGTCGCCGCGCACTCGAGAGCCTCCTCGCCGGTCCTCGGCTTTAAGGCCACCGCCGACAGCCTCACGACGCTCTACGCCTTCAACCGTCCCGACGACGGCGGCTTCATCCTTGTCAGTGCCGACGACGCCTTCCCCGTGGCCGTGCTCGGCTATGCCGACTCGGGTAGTTTCCCCTCGGCCGACGCGATGCCCGAAAACGTGCGCTGGTGGATGGAGCAGTACAGCCGACAGATTGCCATGTGGGCTTCGGGCGAAGCGTCGGCAGCCGACGACGGCGCCGACCCCGGAGTGGTGCTCGGCGCCCCCGCTGTCAACCCCATCGTGTCCACTCGCTGGAACCAGTTGTCGCCCTACAGCCTCATGTGCCCCGAACTGGGCGGCCATCACTGCCCCACCGGCTGCGTGGCAACGGCCATGGCGCAGGTGATGAAAGTCCACAAATGGCCCGCCAACGGACGCGACTCGCACAGCTATTATCCCTACAACATCGGCCACACCATATCGGTCGATTTCTCCCGGTCGGCCTATCAGTGGGACAAGATGGTCGATAACTACGACGGCGTCACCGATCAGGAAGCGATCGATGCCGTGGCTCTTCTGATGTATGACTGCGGTGTGTCGGTGAGCATGCAGTACAACGTCAACTCCTCCGGCGCCAGCTATCCGTCGGCCGCCAAATCGCTGGTCCGTTATTTCGATTACGACAAGGGCATCCGTATCCTCCACCGCGACTGTTACGAATATGAGGAATGGGTCGAAATGATCTACAACGAACTCGCGGCCGGCCGTCCGGTGTTGTATGCCGGCACCAACGATGAAGGCAGCCACGCCTTCGTGTGCGACGGCTACCGTTCCGACGACTATTTCCACATCAACTGGGGCTGGGGCGGACTGAGCGACGGTTATTTCCTGCTCACGGCCCTCGACCCGACGGAGCAGGGCACCGGCGGCAGCTCGGCCGGCTACAACCTCGGCCAGCAGGTGATAATGGGCATCCGGCCGCCGGTCGAAGGCTCCTATGTCATCCCCGTGATGCGATTCCAGAGCAACTTCTCGACCAGTGCCTCGAGCTATGCGCGCCCCTACGGCGAGGTGCGGTTCGTTGACCGCCGCGGCATCTTCAATGAAAGCATTGAGTCGGTCACCGCCACGCTGGGAGTGAAGCTCACCGACAGCGATGGCGCGGTGACCTACGTAGAATCGTCGCCCGTCAGATACTCGGCCGGCCAGGGCACGATCAGATATGGGATGCTGGCTGAGAAATTTCCCGACAGCGGCACCTACACCGTGCGTCCCGCTGTGAAAGATTCGACCGGCGTGTGGTGGGATTGCGAAGTGAACATGGCCAACACACGCGAGCTCACGCTTACCGTAACCCCCGATTCACTCCTCTTCAAACCGATCGGCGAGGCCGAGGTGCGCGCCACTGATTTGCAGCTGCTGTCGCCCGTCTATCCCGGTAAGGAATTCGGTTTGCGGGCTCAGGTGGCCAACGTATCGTCAGTCGAAGAGTTCTACGACGATGTAATGCCAGTGCTTGAGCTCGACAATGAGCTGAAAGGCACATCCGAAGGCATTTCCGTGGAGCTGCTCCCCGGCGAGAAAGGCAAGTTTGAGTGGGTCGGCAAATTCCCGTCGGGCATCACCCCCGGCACCTATATGCTCTACCTCGCCGACTCGCATGAGCGCAACATCAGCAAAGGGCTCAGCGTGACGGTCGACGCGGCTCCGACGGATGCTCTCCGGTACACCGTAGTGTCAACGTCGTCCGACGGCACCGAAGGTACCGAGACGGCGCCGGCACAGATGACGGCTTCCGACCTGCTGTTCCACGTCAACGTGTCGTGCTCGGCCGGTTATTTCGCCGGCATCGTGCAGGGCGGTGTGTTCCATTCCGACGGCGTGGGCATCTATGAAGTGCCGGGCGGCTTCGTCGGCGTGGGCGCCGGCAACTCGGGCTGCATCGACATTCATTCCGACCTCTCGCCATATCTCTCGAGCGGCAACCTCTATTATTTCAAGGCTTACAGCACCGGCTATGGTTATATGGGCAACAACATGTATTTCACCGTTGGCACGCAGGGCATCGATGCTATAGGCGAAGAAACGCCGTCGATGCGGGTGATTCATCAGCCCGGATCCGATCAGGTATTGCTGACGGCTCCGGCCGCCATCGTTGCCGTCGAGGTCTACTCCGCTTCGGGAAGCATCGTGGCGCGGCATCCGGCCGACGGCCTTGAGACTGAAACCACAGTCGACGTGAGCGCACTGCCCCGCGGCTTCTACCTGCTGCGTGTGGCGATGGCCGACGGCAGCGCGGAAGTGGTGAAATTCGTGCTCAACTAATGATCGGCTCTAAGAGCCTATTCCACAAAATTTGTTAACGTCAGGGCGGCGTATTTTCGAGTGAATTTCTTGAGTTGAAGAAGGAACGATGCGGGCATCGTGACTGATGAGACTCGAAGAAAGTCGCCGGAAAGACGCCGGTCAGTGAAAAATAATAATATTAATTAGAGCTAATTCCAAAAATCTGTTAATGTGTTCACGACAAGAAAATATGTCAGAAATAACGATGATCGCAGCAGTGCATCAGATTTGGTGCTGCGACCCTGACGTTGACAAATTTTGTGGAATAGGCTCTTATCCGCAGCGCCGTGTATCTAACCTGTTTTGACATAAAAGGGTGTGTCAAATATTGTATTTTGACACACCCTCTAAAAGTAAAACGTATTTGTCAGTTTAATCAAAAAGATGCCTCAGCCGGCTGAAAATGCGGTTTTTCGCCGATTCGTCGGGCTTCATGCCGGGCATTGTGCGAAGCTGCTCGATGCCGGCTTTTTCGGCGTCGGTCAGATTTTCGGGCACGTAGACCATGACGTTGACGAGTTCGTCGCCTGTGCCGCGTCCGTCGGGCGAGGGGAGGCCTTTGCCGCGCAGACGGAGTATCTTACCGGGCTGTGTGCCGGGCTGGATTTTCAGACGGGCGCGACCGCCGATGGTGGGCACTTCGACCGATCCGCCGAGAGCGGCAGTGGGGAAGTCGAGCATGAGGTTGTAGATCACATCGTTGCCGTCGCGTATAAGCTCGGGGTGGGCGATCTCTTCGATCACGACGAGAAGGTCGCCGTTGACACCGCCGTGCATAGGCGCGTTGCCCCGGCCTTTCACTGTGAGGACCGAACCGCCTTCAGTGCCGGCCGGAATGTTGATGCTGACGGTTTGTTCGCGCTGTTCAACGCCAGTGCCGCCGCAATACGAGCACTTTTCATTAATGATTTTGCCCTCGCCATTGCAAGTGGGGCAAACGGCCTGAACGTATTGCGAACCGAGGATGGTCTGCTGCACACGCTCTACGACGCCGGTGCCGTGGCATGTCTGGCACGTGGTGAACGATGTGCCGTCCTTGGCGCCGGTGCCGTTGCAATGCTCGTCCTTGCAGAACGATTTGAGCTTGATGGTCTTGGTGACGCCCTTTGCAAGATCCTCGAGCGAGAGCTTCAAGGTGATGCGCAGATCGTCGCCGCGGCGCTGCCGTGCGCGTGCACGGCGGCCGCCGGCTGCTGTGGCGCTGCCGAAGCCGCCCATGTCGAAACCTCCGCGTCCGCCGAAGATGTCGCCGAACATGCTGAAGATATCGTCCATCGACATGTTGGTGCTGAAGCCGCCGCCTGCGCCTCCGCCGCCGGGGAATCCCTGAGGCCCCATGCTGTGACCGTACTGGTCGTAGCGCTGACGCTTTTCGGGGTTGCTGAGCACGTCGTAAGCCTCGGCTGCCTCCTTGAATTTTTCTTCGGCAGCTTTATCGCCGGGGTTTTTATCGGGATGATATTTGATGGCAAGCTTGCGATAGGCTTTTTTCAGCTCATCGGGAGTGGCGGTTTTGCTTACGCCAAGCACTTCGTAGTAATCTCTTTTTTCCATTATCCTTAAAACAAATTGTTGTGGATGGCTGCAATCACTGGCCTACGGCCACTTTGGCAAAGCGGAGCACTTTGTCGCCATTGATGGTATAGCCCTTCGTCGGGGTGTCGATCACTTTGCCTTTCTGGCTTTCGTCGTCGACAGGCACCATGGCGATGGCTTCATGAAGTTCGGGGTCGAATGTGGCGCCTGTGCTTTCGATAGCTTTCACGCCATTTTGTCCGAGATATTTAATGAGTTTGTTGTAAATCAGTTCCAGGCCTTCCTTAACGGCCTGGGCGTCGGTGGAGCTTTTAACGGCTTCAAGGCCGCGCTCGAAATCGTCGACGATGGGCAGAAGGCCTTTCATGGCCGATTCGGCGGCGTTGCGGATGATTTCACCTTTTTCCTTGAGTGTGCGTTTGCGGAAATTGTCAAATTCGGCCATAAGAAAAAGGTATTCTTTCTTTTCTTTTTCGGTTTTCTCTTTTTCTTCGGCGAGCTGTTTGCAGAGCGAATCGATCTGCGCCATTTCGTCGTTTTCAATCTGCTCCGCGCTCTCGTCTTCGGAGGCGGCCTCCGGAACGTTGTCGAGGATTTCGGCTACGTCAACTTCCGGATCTTCATGCTTTTTATTTTTTTCTTTTGACATAATCGATGGTGATGTGATATTTTAAAAGAGGTGTAACAAAAACTTTGCCAAAACCGCAGGAGCGGTTGTCGGCCGTTAATTTGATAACAAATAATGCGTGATATCGTTCAGAAAAGCATCATCTTGCCGACAAAGACATCACAATCGGGGCGGATGGCAGAAGCCGCTTCTGCCATTTTGTCATCGGCAAACAGACCGTAGACGGCCGATCCCGAACCGGACATCGAGGCATAGACGGCTCCGTGGGCATACAGGCTGTTGCGCAGGTCGCCAATTTGGGGATAGTCATAGGCAAGCGATGCCTCAAAATCATTGACAAGCAATCCGCGCCATTGATCCGGCGGAAGCCGGAGAATATCTTCGGGCATCCGGTCGGGCATCCGGGGCGTGACGCCGGCATAGGCCTCGGCCGTTGAGATGTGTATGCCGGGCTTGATTATGACAATGTGCAGGCCGTTGAGAGCGCCGCAGTCGAAGGACGTCAGCGTGGTGCCGGTGCCGGTGGCCATCATAGGCCTGTTGAAGATGAAAAACGGACAGTCGGCTCCGATTGTGGCGGCTGTCTCGGCCAGCTGCTCCTGCGACAGTCCGAAGCTGAACATGTCGTTGAGCGCCGTCAGCGTGAACGCCGCATCGGCCGAGCCTCCGCCAAGTCCTGCGCCGTCGGGGATTATCTTGTGGAGATAGATGTCGACATCAGGCACTTCGACGGTTTTTTCGAGCGCGCGTACGGCTTTCATTACAAGATTCTTTTCCGGCGGACAGTCGACGGCACGGCCGCTGACGGTGAGCCGGGTGCCGGTGCTTTTGGCCGGAACAATCTCGAGGATATCGCACCAGGGCACCGGTACCATCAGCGAGCAGATGTCGTGGTAGCCGTCGGGCCGACGTGACGTAATGTTCAGTCCGAGATTGATTTTGGCGTTGGGAAACACTACCATGTTTATAAGGTGTTGAGAAGCTTGTGATAAATCGAAAGGCGAAGATACAAAATTAATTGTAAATTTGCATCGGAAATAAACGAAGTAAAAAACCTCCAGACGAAACTATGCCGACAGACAACACTGACAACAGAAAGAAACGCAACGAACGACAGCGTAACGCATTATATGATTACGGCGGCCGCCAGCTGCCTCAGGATAAGGATCTTGAGGAAGCCGTGCTCGGCGCCCTGATGCTTGAAAAAGACGCTTATACCATTGTTTGCGACATTCTGAAAGCTGAAAGCTTCTACGAACCGGCCAACCGCAAGATCTACGAGGCGATACAGACACTGGGCGCTTCGCAGCAGCCGATCGACATGCTTACCGTCACCGAGCAGCTGAGGCTTAACGGCACGCTCGATGAGGTTGGCGGCCCGATGTTCGTCTCCGAGCTGACCTCACGCGTGGCCTCCGGTGCTCACGTCGACTATCACGCCCGCATCGTGGCTCAGAAATATCTGGCGCGCGAGCTGATCAGTTTCGCCTCCGAGATCGAACGCAAGGCCTTCGACGAGAGCAACGACGTCGACGATCTTATGCAGGAAGCCGAAGGAAAGCTCTTTGAGATATCGCAGCGCAACGTGAAGAAAGACGTGACGCAGATCGACCCCGTCATCGGTCAGGCTATCGAGCAGATACAGGCAGCGGCCAACCGCACCTCCGGTCTGAGCGGTCTGGAGACGGGATTCCACGAACTCGACAAGCTCACATCCGGCTGGCAGAACTCCGATCTCATCATCATCGCCGCACGTCCGGCCATGGGCAAGACGGCCTTCGTGCTGTCGATGGCCAAGAATATGGCTGTGAACTACAACACACCGACGGCCATCTTCTCGCTCGAGATGTCGAACCTTCAGCTGGTGAACCGTCTGGTGAGCAACGTGTGCGAGCTTCCGAGCGAAAAGATCAAAAGCGGCCAGCTGAGCCCGATGGAATGGGATCAGCTGATGGCACGCATCAAGCATCTCTATGGTGCACCTTTATATATCGACGACACCCCGTCGCTGTCGATTTTCGAGCTCCGCACAAAAGCGCGCCGCCTCGTGCGCGAGCACAACGTGCGCATCATCATCATCGACTACCTGCAGCTGATGAATGCCTCCGGCATGAAATTCGGCAGCCGCGAGCAGGAGGTGAGCATGATCTCGCGTTCGCTCAAGCAACTGGCCAAAGAGCTCAACATCCCGATCATAGCGCTGTCGCAGCTTAACCGTAGCGTCGAATCGCGCGGCGACAGCAAAGAAGGCAAGCGCCCGCAGCTCTCCGACCT
>URWH01000077.1 GCA_900551515.1 uncultured Porphyromonadaceae bacterium | reverse complement strand
AGCCGCTCGTTCACTCTACGAGCATCACTCAGTTGAAGATATCACCCGCCACGAAGCCGACAAGGTCACGACAGATGCAACTATCGCTTATATTCTCGATGTCATAAATCATTCGAAGAAGAACGGCGAGAAAAGCATCTGTTTTGTCACCGGTGTCCCGGGAGCAGGCAAGACTCTGGTAGGTCTTGATGTGGCCGTAAAGCAATCCTATCAGGACGACGGGACGTTCAACGAAGAGGATGGCGCGGTGTATCTGTCAGGCAACGGGCCTCTCGTAGCTGTGCTCACCGAAGCGCTGGCACGCGACAATTATACGAAATTGCGAAAAAAAGGCGAAAGCAAGAAGCTGTCCGATTCGCGGCGGGAGGTCAGCAAATTCATTCAGATAATCCACCGGTATCGCGACAACATGCTCGCCAAAATCAAGAATCCCGTTGAGAACGGCGTGCTTGAAATAGATCCTGAAAAAGCTGTCAGGCTACAGCAGAGCGGATACGGCGAAGTGGAGCATGTGGCAATATTCGACGAGGCGCAACGTGCGTGGACACATAAGCGCATCGCCGACTATCTGAAACGCGGAGGCACCTACGGCAACAAAATGAAAGTAGCAAACTTCCCGATGTCGGAAGCCGCGTTCCTGATATGGTCGCTTGACCAGCGTGAGGACTGGGCCACAATCGTATGCCTGATCGGCGGCGGACAGGAGATAAACACCGGCGAGGCCGGCATCTCGGAATGGATAACGGCTCTAAATGACCGATTCGCCAATTGGAAGGTCTACATTTCCGACCGGCTGACCGAGCCGGAATATGCCGAAGGCAAAGTAAATGATCTGTTAAAGCGCAACCGTAATGTGGTATATTCCGACAAATTGCACTTGAGCGTGAGCCTGCGTTCTTTCAGAGCCGAGCGGCTGTCGGCGTTTGTCCAATCGCTGCTGTCGTTCAGTTCTGAGGCTCGGGATCTTTATCAGAACGTGGTTGACCATGGCTACCCTGTCTTACTGACCCGGAGCATGGATAAGGCCCGCAAATGGCTCAGGCATCATGCGCGGGGCACGCAGCAGACCGGCATACTGATCTCAAAAGTGTCGGCGCGTTTCAAGCCACTCGCAGTCCACGTTTTGCCCCAAAGCGAAGACAACGCTGTGCACTGGTTCCTTGAAGACAAGACCGACGTCCGTTCATCAAATTATCTGGAAGAAGCGGCTACAGAGATTCAGGTCCAGGGACTGGAAGTGGACTTCGCATGCATTTTGTGGGATGCAGACTTGCAGTATGAAAACGGCAGATGGACATATTGGAAGTTCAACGGCAAAGACCAGTGGATCCCGGAAAACAACGTTGAGACTCAGAAATATATGCTCAATGCCTACCGTGTCCTGCTGACACGCGCTCGTCAGGGAATGGTGATATGCGTTCCGGAGGGCAATGACCGCACTACCCCCGAAGGATTCCCGGAGGATTCAACACGTGTTCCCTCGCTGTATGATCCGACCTACGAGTATTTCAAGCAAATTGGAATGTCTGAACTCTGACCGGACGCAACATCCGCAACACCGTCTCGGCGAAGACCTCCTGAAAGCGAAGCCGTCGTTACGGGACCTTGCTAATTTAATTAGCAGCACTGGCTCTAAATCGGAATATTTTGTATAATTTTACGCTATGTTTCAGATTGGCGCGGAGCAGTGCCGGTTTATGTGGAATATGATCAATGGAAAGCAGAGAAAAAGAGATATATAAGGTTACATTTCTGGGCTCGGCAGTCAACGCGCTGCTGGTGATCATAAAGTTCATAGCCGGCATCATGGGCCGCAGTTCGGCTTTGCTGGCCGATGCCGTACATTCGCTCACTGATTTTGTCACAGACATCATCGTACTGCTCTTCGTCAAGGTATCCTCCAAGCCGAGCGACGAGGATCACGGCTACGGCCACGGCAAATTCGAGACATTCGCCACGCTGATCATCGGCGTCATCCTTCTGGCCACGGGCATTGGGCTTCTTGTCAACAGCATCATGCTCATCGTCGACAGTCTTTCGGGCACTCCCCTGCCCGAGCCCGGCTGGATTGCTCTGGCCGTAGCTCTGATATCGATTCTGGCCAAAGAGGCACTATACCGCTATACCGTGGCCAAAGGCCGGAGCCTGAAATCCGACGCCGTTGTGGCCAATGCCTGGCATCACCGAAGCGACGCCATCTCATCCATCGGCACTGTGACAGGCATCGCCGGAGCCATGTTCTTCGGCAGCAAATGGCGCATCCTCGACCCGCTGGCGGCCGCCGTCGTCAGCCTTTTCATCATGAAAGCGGGCTACGACATCATCCGCCCGGCCATGAACGAACGGCTCGACGGTTCTCTGCCCAAGGATCAGATTGCCACGCTCCAGCGCATCATCGGCAGCGTGCCCGGCATCGACAGTTTCCACAGGCTGCGCTCGCGCAAGATAGGCAGCGGAATAGCCGTCGACGTACACATCAAAATGGACGGCAGCATCACGCTCACAAAAGCTCACGAGATAGCCACACAGGCTGAGCGTGAAATCCGCGACCAGTTCGGACCCGCGACAACCATCTACATCCACATGGAGCCCTCATCGAAATAACCAGGGGGGGGGTTACAGCAGCCCGATTGCGCGCTTTGCGGATTTTGTCAGACGTGCGGCAACCAGACTGTAGGCCTGATGCACAAGGCGACGTATCTCATCATCGGGCACATCCGACTTCAGTTCGAGTCCTATCCAGTGCTTCTTGTTCATGTGCCATGCCGGCTCTATGCCCATGAAACGGTCCTGCAATTCGATCACCTCATCGGGTCGGCATTTGATAAGACACGCCTTAGTTTCGAGATTGAGCAGGCAAAACCATTTCCCGGCCACCGTGTAAGTTATCAGATTCTGATAGCGCGGATCGGCCCACGGCGCGTTTTCTCTGGCACAGGACTGCGAAAGGCAGACCATTCTGAATTCTTCAATATTCATCACTCATCATGGTTAACGAACCGTCTTCTGCGTGCCGGCATCCGAACGGAGGATATACACTCCTTTCGGAAGCGGATGTAAATAGGATTCCTGCGCGTCATGCTTCAGCAGGACACCGGTGACGGTGTAGATATCAGCCGGCCACAGAGCCTTCCTGTCGGCATCGATCTCATCAATACCCATGGTCTCGGGCACGGTGACCCGCAGCACACCATAGTCATCGCTTCTGTGTGCGGGACTGATATGATACTCGGCGACACCCTTTTCAAAGCCTTTATAGCAATTTTGAGTTTGCCGGATTCGACAGACGCCATCCGCACCTCGGCCACAGCAGCCGATTCATCGTCGGCCGGTGTCACAACAAAATTTTGGTTGACAACCTCCATGCACCGGGACAAACGGTTCCAGTCGGTAAAGTTACGCTAAATTTTTATACAACATAGTATCGCCGGCAAAGTTTTACCGCAGCACACTCATCCGGCGGTTCTGCGGAATCATTCGCATGCTAATAAATCTTAATTTTGTTTCTTAAATACCGTTAATTAACACAATTTTATCTATTTTTGAACGAATAAATCACTTCACATTTTCACCAATGAAAACAAGGCAACTATTCACGCCTCAGACACTTGGCCGCATGCTCATTCTTGCAGCGCTGGCCATGCCTTTTTTTGCCAATACACAAAATGTAATCTTCCCGCAGCTGGATCAGCCCGGAATCGCCTCGGCGGCTTCCGAGGATAATGCCATCCTGCTCTCCAACGACATCCTCACAGCCAGTTTCATCAACGACAACGGCCATCTGCGTTTCGGCGGATGTCCGGAGATGGGGCTGAAAGCGGGTACTGAACTGTTCACCATCACGCTTGGCGATGAAACGACCGTGGTGCCCGCTTCGGAAATGACAGTCACATCGTGGGGCCTGGTGCCGCTCACCGGCGACAGCAACGCCACCGTGGCATCGGAAAAACTCAACGGACAGTCCTTAGTCGCAACGCTCACCTTCGGCGACCTCGAATTTGAATGGAAAGCCATTCTCCGCGACGGCTCACACTACATCCGCACCGTGCTGACGCTGACGGCCAAAGCCGACGTAGCCATGCACTGCATCGTGCCGATGAGCTACGAGATGAATGCATCGGACGCGCCGGAAGTAGTGGGCAACACACGCGGAGCCGTCCTCGCCTCGTCGAAAATATTTGCCGGACTGGAAACGCCCACCGGCGTCAACTCAGTGGAGACGCCCGTCACGGCCGACGATATCGTTGTTGCCGACAACGGATTCTCCTATAATTCCTGGAGCGCCGACACCGACGGCGACACACAGCCCGCCGAACCGGCCTACTGGAACTGGAGCCCGGGCAGCCAGACTCCGTCGGGCGTCATAAACCTCGGATTCACGGCTTCCGACATCCGCGGCAAACGCGGCTTCGTCAACTTCGCCTCACAGGGCACCCACACGGTAACATTCCAGTACCGCAGCGGCACCCACGGACTTAACGTTGTAGGCGTCGACGTTGTCAACACCGCGGGCGAGGTTGTCGCTTCCGACTACCACATCGGCTTCACCGGCGGATCTTCCCGCAACAACACTTTCACCCTCAACATCCCTCAGGCCGGCAAATATCTCGTGCGATATTTCGTTGAGATCGCCACCGAGACGATAACGGCCAACGGCACTGTGACATGGTCGCCCGCCGTCACCGCAGCCTCAGGTACGACTACCGGCATGCAGGCCGATTCAGGATTCCTGTTTAACAGCTGGACTCCCGACACCACTGACGACTATGCCGAAACGCCGCTCGCCAATCCTGCCTACTGGACCTGGGAGCCGGGCGCCGCGACACCGCAGGGCATCACCGCCCTCGGCTTTTCCAACAGCAACATCCGCGGCAAACGCGGCTTCATAAAAGTGCTTCAGTCCGGCACGCACAATGTGACATTCCAATATGTCAGCGGGTCGCACGGACTTAACGTTGTAGGCGTCGATGTTGTCAACCCGGCAGGCGAGATTGTCGCTTCCGACTACCATATCGGATTCACCGGCGGATCTTCCCGCAACAACACTTTCACCCTCGACATCCCTCAGGCCGGCACGTATTACGTCCGCTATTTCATCGAGATACGCACTGAAACCGTGACCGCACAGGGCACCATCACATGGGATCCCTCGGTCGAGGCCGCTTCCGGCTTCTCCTCCGCCGAAGAAGGCGATCAGGACGACGTCAGAATCATTCAGGGTCTCTGGAGCCGCCACACCACACTCGAAGCCGGCAAGACATGGAAAGTAAGTGGCGTCGTCGGTCTCATCGCTCCCGATCAGGCGCGCCGTTCATTCCTCGCCTACAGCGAGCGCGAGCGCGCAGTGCCATGGCGTGCATTCCCGCTTTACAACTCATGGTATGAGCTGAACATCGACCGCAACAACTCGGCCACTTACGCCAATCACATGACCACCGACGAATGTGTAGCCGTGGTCAACCAGTGGCACACCAACCTCTACGAGAAATACAACGAGAACATTCAGGCATTCGTGTGGGACGACGGCTGGGACAGCTACGGCACCTGGACCTTCAACCCCAACTTCCCCAACGGCTTCACCGAGCCCAACGAGGCTGCGCTCAAATCCGGCGCCGGCATAGGCACATGGCTCGGCCCGGTAGGCGGCTACGGCACTTCGGGCGAGCTCCGTCGGAAATATTGGGAAAACAACGGCGGCATGCAGCTTAGCAACCCCGCTTACTACAACGTGTTCCTCGATGCCTGCAAATACATGATCAACAATTACGATTTCCGCTTCTTCAAGCTCGACGGCATCAGCGCGCAATATAGCTCGACCGGTCCCGACGCCGGATACACCGGTGAAGAAAACGCAGAAGGCATCATCAACATTCTCAGCGAAGTGCGCAAACTGCGTCCCGACATGTTCTTCAATACCACGGTCGGCACATGGGCCTCGCCTTTCTGGTTCCACTTCACCGATGCCGTATGGCGTCAGGAAGCCGACTTCAGCACCATAGGCAATCAGGGCGACGACCGCGAGCGCTGGATCACTTACCGTGACCACCTTGTCTATCAGAACTTCGTCACCAATTCGCCCCTTTGCCCGATCAACACTCTCATGACCCACGGCGTGATCCTCACCACGAAAGGCGACGTATCGAAGACAATGGACTACGACGGCATCGTACGCGAACTCCGCTGCGCCTTCGCCTGCGGCTCGGGCATGGTAGAGCTCTACTGCGACGCCGAGCGCCTCAACAGCATCAACGGCGGGGCTCTCTGGGGCGATATCGCCGATTGCATCCGCTGGCAGAAAGCCAATGCCGACGTGCTCCCCGACGCCCACTGGGTAGGCGGCAATCCCTGGGACGGCTCGAAAGCCAACGTCTACGGCTGGGCCGCATGGAACGGCGAAAGAGCCACGCTCGCCCTCCGCAACCCCTCGACATCACAGAAAACGTTCACGTTCACGCTGCGCGAAGCCCTCGAGATCCCCGACTACGTGTCGGAGCCGATGTGGTTCAGCAAGTCGTTCGCCAACCAGGCTGACCTCAACGGCCTGCAGATCGAACACGTCTACGACCTCGACACGCCCATCAGCGTGACGATGCCCGCATCCACGGTCTATGTGTTCGACGGCACTCACGGCGACGACATCAGCGGCATCGATGATATCCCGGTCACGAAAACGCCGGAAACCGACGGCCCCATCTACGACCTCAACGGCCGCCTGTGCGACCCCGACAATCTTGAGCCGGGATTATACGTAAGTAAAAACAAAAAAAACATCGTCAGGTAACTCTCACACCTGATCTCATAAAGCGGGTATGATCGTAAATGCATCATTCCCGCTTTTTTTATCGGAACCAACAGGACGAGACGTCGGTTCAAAGAGCGGAGATAATAAGCGAATTGGCGCGATCCACGGCCGACGTGTCGAGCGATGCAAGATAGATGCGCGTCGTCGATTCCGACTCATGCCCCATGCCTTCGGATATCACGCTCACCGGCACCCCTTTGGTCCTGGCAGCCGAAGCCCAGCTGTGACGCGCCACATAAAGCGTCAGCGGAACGGTGATACCTGCCAGGACACCCACCGCCGTCAGATTGTGATTGATATTATAGTTCTTGTTGCGGTAAGCGCTACGCATATTGAGCGCCGTGTCGCTGATTATCGGCAGCAGGAAGTCGGCGGCCGCAGACGGATACTTACTGACTATGGCCTGCATCTCGCTCGTCCATTTGATGGTGAGCCGCTGTCCCGTCTTGCGGCGCCGGTAGCTCACGTAGCCGTTGCTGAGGTCCGACGTGCGCAGAAAAGCCATGTCGATGAAGCTCATGCCCCGCAGATAAAACGACATCATGAACATATCGCGGGCATAATCAAGCTTTGGGTTATCGGTAAGATTGAGATTGCGTATGCGGCGTATCAAAGCGAGCGGCAGAGCCCGCTTTACAGTCCGACCAATCCCCGTATAGACATGGCGGAAAGGATGAAGCGACTCGATAATGCCGGCATCGACAGCACGGTTGTATGCCGCACGGAGTATGCGCATATAAAACGATGTGGTGTTGGGCGTCAGACCCCTGCCCGACATCCAATGCTCATAGCGCCCGATCAGCGACGGCGTTATCTCGTCGAGATGGATATCGGCGCCGCCCCTGAAACTCATGAAGCCCGAAAGCGCCGAGCGATAAGTCTCCGCCGTGCGGATATGCATGCCGCCCTTAAGGTCCGAGATTATCGACTTCATGAAGCGACACAACGTGTAGCGCCGCCTGTAGAGGCTGTAAGCCTCTGCAACATCGTCGGCCGAATAGTCCAGGCCGCGATCCTCGAGCTTTTTGATCACACGGGCCATCCGTGCCTGATCGCGCCGGATGTTGTCGTGAATTTCCAGCAGCGAGGCACTGCTCACACCGTCCGGTGCCACGAAGGGCATCATGCGCTTGCTGTCCCACTCGTCGGCGTGCAGACGATAACCTGAAGCAACGGTTTTCGATTTCCTGTTGTGAATAATCTGATAGCACACCGTGCCGCCGGTGCCATCGGCATCCGGGCGGAACTTAACTTTTACAATGGCCATAAATTTAGAACGTTTAAATAAAAATACGTGAGTTCGACGAAAATAATTAAAAGAGCGTCAACTGATTATCGTAAACTCTT
>URWH01000076.1 GCA_900551515.1 uncultured Porphyromonadaceae bacterium | reverse complement strand
TTGGTGAATGGTCTCGATGATTTTTGTAAATTCGCACTTGCTTGTTTAATCTGCGACGCGCCCGGCGCGCGCCCGAATTTGGGCGTTGCTGATTTTTTTTGTAGCTTTACGGGCTAATTTTAATGTGTAAGAAAAAAGCTATCAGATATGATTGAAAGAGTGAAAAAGATTTTCAGCGATTGGCGGCTGTGGAGCGTGGTGATCGCTATTGCGGCGATGGCGCTGATCTCGTTTGCCTATTTCTATCCCGACGATGCCATGGGCAATGTGCTGCAGCAGCACGATATGCGTCAGGGCATGGCGAACGGCCATGAGGCACAGGCGTTTACCGATGCCACGGGCGAGGAGACACGATGGACTAATGCGCTGTTAGGCGGCATGCCCACGTTTCAGATAGCCCCGAGCTATCCCTCCGACTCGCTGTTCACGTGGCTCAGCGACGTGCTGACGCTCGGTCTGCCCGAGCCGGCCAACCTGCTTTTTCTGATGATGCTCGGCTTCTTCATCCTGCTGATGGCGATGAAGATGCGGTGGTATGTCGCTCTGATAGGCGCCGTGGCCTACGGCTTTTCGAGCTATTTCATCATCATCATCAATGCCGGCCATATATGGAAATTCATCACACTGGCCTATATCCCGCCGACAATAGCGGGCGTGGTGCTCGCCTACCGCGGCCGTTACCTCGCGGGAGCGGCGGTTGCGGCCCTATTCGGTATGCTCCAGATAGCGAGCAACCATGTGCAGATGACCTATTATTTCCTGTTTGTGATAGCCGGCTTCGCCATCGCCTATCTGGTGAGGGCGATACGCGGTCATGAGATGCGCCGCTGGTGGATAGCCACGGGCGTGCTTGCCGTGGCCGGCATACTGGCGGTTGCGGCCAATCTGCCAAGTCTTTACAATACCTATGAATATTCGAAAGAAACTATCCGCGGCAAGGCCACGGATCTGATCACGGAATGCGCAGGCCAGCCGGGGTCGGACCATGCGGCGATGTCGGCCTTCAGCTATACGAAATCGGAGACCTTCACGCTGCTGATACCCAACATCAAAGGCGGTGCTTCCATCATGCCCCGCCAGGGTGAGACCCATGGCGTGACGCTCGGCGACCTTGACTCGTATGCCGAGATGGAGCCGACCGACGAAATGGCCGCCGCTGTGCATCAGCAGATTACGGGACAGCTTCCGCAGTATTTTGCCAGCCGGGAGGGCACGAACGGCCCGGTGTATGTCGGCGCACTGATATGCGCGATGTTCCTGCTGGGATGCCTGATAGTGCGGGGGCCGTTGAAATGGGTGCTTTTAGTGCTGACAGTCGTGTCGATCGTCGTGGCCTGGGGTTACAATTTCTTGTGGTTCAGTGATTTCATGTTCGACCACATGCCGCTGTTCAATAAATTCCGAGCGCCCGAGAGCGCGCTTGTGGTGGCCGAGTTCACCATGCCGCTCCTTGCCGTGATGGCTCTCCAGCAGCTGTGCACGACGCCGAAAGAGGAGCTCTGGGGCCGCTACGGCAACAAACTGTTGTGGAGTTTCGGAGCTATGATCGTGATATGCCTTGTGGCGCTGATGAGTCCGTCGCTGTTCGGCGAGACCGGTCTGCTGCCTCACGAGCAGGAGATGCTTAAGGCTTACGGCATCGACCGCTCGGTGATAAGCGAGACCTACAGCCAGGTGCAGACGCTCCGCGAAGGCATGGTGCGCGGCGATGCCCAGCGGTCGCTGATCATCGTGTTGTGCGGCGGCGCTCTGCTGCTGCTCTATCTGCGCCGCATCGTGAAGCGTGAATGGATGATAGCAGGTATCGGCGTGATAGTGCTTGTCGATCTCTACACCGTCAACAAACGCTATCTCAACTCCGACTGCTTCATGCCCGCCCCGCTGACGGATGAGGCTGTGTTTGAGGCCACACCGGCCGACAAGGCTATCCTCGCCGACACGGCCATGAATTACAGAGTGCTCGACATGACTCAGATCGGCGGCTCTGATCCGTCGTACTTCCACAAATCGGTGGGCGGCTATCACGCTGCCAAGCTGACGCGCTACGATGATATGCTCAACTACTATCTCTTCAGCGGTGAACATGACTATCTGCCGATGCTCAACATGCTCAACACCAAATATCTGATCAACGATCTGAACGGCATGCCGATGATCAACGACGAGGCGATGGGCAACGCATGGCTCGTGGACCGCGTGAAATATGTAGCCACGCCCAACGAAGAGATTGCCGCTGTAGAAAAGCTCGATCTCAGCAGCGAGGCTGTCGCCGACAAGAAATTTGAGAGCGTGCTTGGCGCCTCGACGCCCAAATCGGCCGGGGACACGATCTTTGAAACCTACTATGCTCCCAACCGCCTGAAATACCACGTTAAGACGGCCAAGGGCGGCGTGGCAGTGTTCTCCGAGGTCTATTTCCCGTGGGGCTGGCATGCGACCGTCGACGGCAAGCCTGTCGAGCCGGGCCGCGTGAACTATCTGCTTCGTGCGCTGAAAGTGCCGGCCGGCAGCCACACCGTGGAGATGTGGTTTGATCCTGAATCGCTGCACACTACGACCACCGTGGCCTACGTGGCCATCATAGCCATCTATCTGCTGCTCGCCGGCGCCGTCGTGGCAGGATTGTATGGCAAAAGAAAAGATAATGAGACTGCTGCACCGCAACCGGAAAAAGGCAAGTAGAGAGCCCCGCTGGCGTTTCCGCCGGATAATGGGCGCCCCGCGGCGACTGGCTCGCCGCCGCGGATTCGGCGTGGACTCGCCCTTCGCCTACGACTTTATCCGTCGGGTGATCAGTCAGCCGTGCGCCTACTACTGCTATCCGCAGCTGCGTCAGCTGGCGCGTGCGGCGGGCATGCGTCCTGCCGTGCTGCTCCTGCTGTTCAGGGTATCGCTCAATTTCCGGCCCCGGCATCTTGTGGTGGAGGGGGCCGACGATGCCGTGCGCGATGCCATAATCGCCGCTGTGGCCGAGGGATCGCCCGAGGTGCGCACCGACGGTGACGGACCGGCCGACATGACGGTGGTGTGCGGCGAGGTCGGCGAATCGGTGGCGCTGCAATGCGCAGAGCATGGCGGCGTGGTGGTGTTCACGGACAAACGGCGCACCAGCGGATTGGCACGCAACCTGTGGCTTTCGACGGCCCGGGGCATGCTGTTCAGAGGCAGCCGCGTGGCCGTGTATGCGGGCGCGCCGCATCTGCCTCATCAGCTGTACAATGTGTGGTTCTGAAACGAGCGGCCATGGCAGAGCGCAAGATCACCGACATATCCAATCTGCTGGACCAGTTTTCGGCTTATCTGATGCTCGAGCGCGGGCTGTCGGATAATACCCGCGCGGCATATCTCGCCGACACCGGGCGCCTGCTCTCCTATCTCAGCGACGAGGGCGTGTCGCTGCGCGACGTGACCCTCGACACGCTGCAGAATTTTGTGGCCACGCTCTACGATCTGGGCATCGCCTCACGGTCGCAGGCCCGAATAATAGCCGGCGTGCGGTCGTTTTTCAAATTCCTGCGCATGGAAGGATTTCTCGACGGCGACCCCTCGGCCCTGCTGGAGATACCGCGGATAGGGCGGCGGTTGCCCGAGGTGCTCACCGTCAGAGAGATCGACAATATGATTGCCGCCATCGACATGTCGTCGCCCGAAGGACAGCGCAACCGTGCCATCATCGAGACGCTCTACGGCTGCGGGATGCGCGTGTCGGAGCTGGTGAACCTCGAGCTGTCGAAAGTGTATTTCGACGAACAGTTTGTGGTGGTGACCGGCAAAGGCGACAAAGAGCGCATAGTGCCGATAAGCGACGTGGCGCTCAACGAGATACGCAAATATATCACCGAGGACCGCTCGCGGCTGAACATCAAGCCCGGCGAGGACCACATACTTTTCCTGAACCGGCGCGGCCATCGGCTGACGCGGGTGATGGTGTTTTATATCGTGAAACGGCTCGCCGAGCTTGCGGGCGTGCGCAAGGTGATATCGCCTCACACGCTGCGCCATTCGTTTGCAACCCACCTGCTTGAAGGGGGCGCCAACCTGCGCGCCATCCAGCAGATGCTGGGCCACGAGAGCATAGCCACCACAGAGATCTACATCCATATCGACCGGTCGAAGCTCCGCGACGAGATATTGCGGTGCCATCCGCGTAACCGACAGCCTGATAACCGCGATGACTGAAGCAGATAGGGAAATAAGAGGAACGATGAGCGACAGGACTGTCACAGGGCGTTTTGCCCCGTCGCCCACAGGGCGTATGCATCTGGGCAATGTGGCTGCGGCGCTGGCGTCGTGGCTCTCGGTGCGCAGCCGCGGCGGCCGGTGGATACTCCGCATCGAGGATCTCGATCCGCAGCGCTCGCGCATGGAATATGCCCGTACGATCGAGGACGACCTTCGCTGGCTCGGCCTTGACTGGGATGAGGGGGGCACGGCCGGTACGGGAAGCCACGGGCCGTATATGCAGAGCCTCCGCAGCGACATCTATCGCGAGCATCTGGAGCGGCTGAAAAAGACGCGGCTGACATATCCGTGCCACTGCACGCGCGCCGACATCATGGCCACGCAGGCGCCGCACGAGAGCGACGGGCGCGTGGTGTATGCCGGCACATGCCGTCCGTCGGCAACGCCGCCCTTTGAAAATCCGGCCGAGGGAGAGCGCCGCGGAGCCACCCGGCTTTATGTGCCTGACCGAGAGATTGTGTTCGATGATCGCGTATATGGCCGTCAGAGCGTGAATCTTGCGCATCACTGCGGAGATTTCGTGCTTCAGCGCGCCGATGGCGCGTGGGCTTATCAGCTGGCGGTGGTGGTCGACGATGCCTTGATGGGCGTGACCGAGGTGACGCGCGGCTGCGACCTGTTGCTGTCGTCGGCACAGCAGATCTATCTCTACGGCCTCCTCGGCTACGAGACACCCGAGTTTGCGCATATACCGCTGGTGGTCAACGCTGAAGGACGCCGTCTCTCGAAACGCGACGCCTCGCTATCTATGGCAACCCTCCGCGAGAAATACAGCGCCGAAGCCATCATAGGCCGTGCGGCGGCGCTGTTGGGTCTGCTGCCCGAAGCCACGCCCGTATCCGCGGCCGAACTTGCCGGCGAGTTTGCCTGGGAGAAGATACCGGCAGTGCCGGCGGTAACCGTCGGGTGAGTGCCGGCAGGTCAATAAGGGAGAATCGAACAGTTAAATTATATTAAAAATTCAGGAGCGGGCATTATCCTTCCGCAAAAAGTACATAATATTGCACTAACAAAATTGTTAATCAAATTTGTTAATATGAATAAAGTGTTGAATAACAGTAAAGTGAATGGCGAAACAACCACCGAGCAGCAGATTCTTGCGGCGGCCGAGCGGGAATTTGTCAGCAAAGGCTTTGCCGGAGCGCGCACCACCTCGATAGCCGAGGCTGCGGGCGTCACCCATGCGATGCTGCACTATTATTTCCGCACCAAAGAAAACCTCTTTGAGAAGATAATAGCAGAGAAAGCCGACATGCTTCAGGAGGTGTTTCTCGGCGCGTTCGGCGACGAGTCGGCCACCTTCAGCGAGCGGATAAAGATGGGCGTGGCCCGGCACTTCGACTTCGTGGCGGCGAATCCCCAGCTGCCGATGTTTGTGTTCAATGAGGTTTCCCGAGATCCGCAGCGCTGCGCCGGCTTTGTCAACCGGGCCATCATAAAAGGGCACAAATTGATAATGAGTCTTCAGCGCCAGATCGATGATGCCGCTGCACGCGGAGAGTGCCGCCCGATGGATGCGGGGCATTTTCTGATGGATATAGCGTCGCTCAACCTGTTTACGTTCATCGCCGCGCCGTTGCTGGAGACAGCCGGAGTAGCAGGGCGGCGCGAGGAGTTCCTCCGGGCACGCAAGCAAGAAAATATTGAAACCATAATGAGCAGAATGAAACCATGAAGCTAAAAGAAAAATACAAACGGCTTTTGCTGCCGCTGGCGTTGCTGTTTGCCGCCGCGCCGTCGGCAGTGTCACAGCAGGTGACGCTTCAGCAGTGCATCGATGCCGCCGAGGCCAACTATCCGCTGATAAGGCAGTATGACATCATCGGGCAGACGCGCGACATCAGCCTTTCCGACATCAACCGTAACTGGCTGCCGAAAATAGAGCTTTACGGGCAGGGGAGCGTGCAGAACTCCGTTGCCGAATTTCCGTCGGTGCTCACCGACATGCTCGACAAGATGGGGCAGCACTTCCGCGGCCTCGGCAAGTTTCAGTACCGTGCAGGCGTCGATGTCAGCCAGACCATCTGGGACGGCGGGGCATCGCGCTACCGCCGCGAGCAGGAACGCGTCACGGCCGACGTGAACCGTGCCGCACTGGATGTGGAGCTGTATGCTCTGCGTGCGCGGGTGGAGAACCTCTATTTCGGCATCCTGCTGATGCAGGAACAGACAGAGCAGACACGCCAGACGGAAACGCTTCTCGACGCCAATCTGCGCCGGATGACGGCCGCCTTCAACAACGGCGTGGCGACGCGCAGCGATGTCGACATGATAGAGGCCGAGCTGCTTGGCATCAGACAGCAGATATTGCTGGCGCAGGGTGCCGAGGACTCCTACCGCGACGTTCTGTCGGTGTTCACCGGCCTCGATCTCGCCGGGAAAACCCTCGAGCGGCCGAGTGCCGAAGAGCCGTCGGACCTGACGCCAGACCGTCCCGAGCTGCGGCTCTACGACGCCCGTCTCCGCGCCTCGGAAGTGATGCGCCGTAGCGTGGAAGCCGAGGTGATGCCGAAGATAGGATTTTTCGGGCAGGCATTCTACGGCTATCCGAGCTTCGACAACTTCCGGAGCATGCGCACCCGCCGGCCCGATTTCAACCTGCTGGCGGGCATAAAAGCGACGTGGAACATCAGCTCGCTCTACACCCGCAACAACCGCCGCGCCACGGCCGATCTCGCCGCCCTCGAGGCAACCACACAGCGCGAGACTTTCCTGTTCAACAATCGTCTGGCGGCAACCGGTCAGGATGCCGACATCCGCAGTCTGCGCGCCGCCATGGCTAACGACGCGAAGATCACCGAGCTGCGCCGGTCGGTGCGCCGGTCGGCGGAATCGCAGCTCGAAAACGGCGTGATCGACGCCACGGCGCTGCTCTCCAAAATCACCGACGAAAACCGGGCCGAGCTTACGGCACGCTATCACGAAATAGAGCTACTCAAAAAAATCTACGAACTTAAAAATACGCTTAACCGATGAATACCAACAGTATAACAGCCGCTGGAGCGCTGCTCTCAATGGTGGCGGCCCTATGGTCGTGCAGCGACAAGCCTGACTATGATGCCACAGGCATTTTCGAAGCCACAACCGTCACTGTGTCAGCCGAAACCACGGGGAAAATTTTGAGTTTTGACGTTGAGGAAGGCGACAGCATAATCCTCGGCCAGTGCATCGCGGCCATCGATTCGACCGAGCTGCTGCTGCGTCGCAGCCAGATAGGCAAGCAGGAATCGTCGACGCGCACCTCCGCGCCGTCGATACCCGCCCAGGCTTCCGCGCTGCGGGCGCAGATAGCGCATCAGGAAAACGAAGTGAACCGCTTTGCCCGGCTCTATGCCGACGGCGCAGGCACCCAGAAACAGCTCGACGATGCCAAAGCATATCTGGCGACTCTGCGCGGACAGCTCGAAGCATTGCTCTCGACGCTCGGCAAGAGCAGCAACTCGCTGGGCGATAACGCTATGGCGCTGCAATATCAGAGCGAACAGCTCAGCGAGCAGATAGCGAAGAGCAACGTCAAATCGCCGATCACGGGGACCGTGCTCGTGAAATATGCCCAGGAGGACGAATTTGCAGTGCCGGGCAAGCCGCTCGTGAAGATGGCCGACCTCAACCGCATCTATATCCGCAGCTACTTCACCGCCTCGCAGCTGGCCAACGTGAAGCTCGGACAGAAAGTGACCGTGATAGCCGATTTCGGCGGCGACGAACAGTATGAATATCCCGGCACTGTGACCTGGATAGCCCAGGAGAGCGAATTCACCCCCAAATCGATACAGACCGAAGACACGCGGGCCAATCTCGTCTATGCGGTGAAGATAGCTGTGGTTAACGACGGCCGGCTGAAGCTGGGCCAGTATGGTGAAGTGAGATTATAGCTTGTTTAATAATAAATGTTGACGGCAGGGTCGCATAGCTTAAGTGACATTAA
>URWH01000075.1 GCA_900551515.1 uncultured Porphyromonadaceae bacterium | reverse complement strand
AGAAAAAGAGGTGGGGGCAGAAATACATTGGGAATGCAGAGAAACTATATTATGAAAAAGAAAAGTGTAGAAAGTTGTATGATGGACAGCTTTGAGACAATCGTGAAAGTCGGGGGATATTTGATTATTTTTTCTGTATTACTGGAACTGGCAGAGCAGACCGGGCAGAAAAATATCGCTGCAACTCTCCTGCTTTCAACACTGGAAGTTACGAATGGGATTCTTATGATTGCGAAAAGATTCCCGGAAATAAGCACAGCCTATCCGTTGCTGATCGGGCTGACTTCTATGGGAGGCATCTGTTCTATGGCACAGACGCAGTCGATGATCCGTGGAACAGGACTGAAACTTTCAGATTATATCATACAAAAACTGGCTACCGCAATGGCAGCCAGTGGATTCGCAATACTGTATGCGAAATTCAATTTTTAAATTCAACCATTAAATCATTTAAACAAATCAGTAATTAAATTATGGAAGCTACAAAGCCCGTACAGCCTCAGGCCAAGCCTCAGGCTCAGCCCAAAGCTCAAAAGCCCAAAGCCGCTAAGAAAAACGTTAAAGGCATCAAGAATGCATTCCTTGTAATCGTAGTCTGCTTCTGCGTTGCTGTCTGCCTGTTCCTCTTCGTATTCGGCGCACCCGGTCACTTCGCACCCGACTCGCTGATCGCTGAAAACGGCGAACTCCTCACTCCCCAGTGGACTGTTTGGGGCATTGATAAAGCTCACCCCGTTGACCTTATCGGCACCATCTTCAAAGGCGGTATCATCGTGCCTGTCCTTCAGACACTCTTCCTTACCGTTATCGTTCTCTCCGTTGAACGTTGGATCGCCCTCTCAAGCGCAAAAGGCAAAGGCAACACCGCCAAGTTTGTCGCTAACGTGAAAGGTTGTCTTGCTAAAAACGACATCGCCGGTGCTCAGGCTCTCTGCAAACAGCAGAAAGGTTCAGTTGCCGCTGTTGTTGCTGCTGCTCTCATCCGCTACGAAGAAATGGACAAAAACACTGTCCTCTCCAAAGAACAGAAAATCGCTACTCTCCAGAAAGAAGTTGAAGAAGCTACCGCTCTCGAGATGCCTGCCCTCCAGCAGAACCTCCCCATCGTTGCTACCATGACAACCCTTGGTACTCTCGTCGGTCTTCTCGGTACTGTAATCGGTATGATCAAATCATTCCAGGCTCTTTCTCAGTCAGGTGCCCCCGACTCGACCGCTCTCTCGACCGGTATTTCTGAGGCCCTCGTCAACACCGCCTTCGGTATCGCCACCGGTGCCTTCGCTGTAATCTCCTACAACTTCTACACCAACAAAATCGATAACCTCACCTACGCTATCGACGAAATCGGTTTCTCGATTGTTCAGACATTCGCAGCCACTCACTGATCCCACGTTACTACACATTAATTAATATATTCAATAAATAGTAATATGGGAAAAGTAAAAATTAAAAGAAAAAGTACCCTCATCGACATGACCGCGATGAGTGACGTGACTGTTCTTTTGCTTACTTTCTTCATGTTGACATCAACCTTCCTTCAGAAGGAGCCCGTCATTGTCGAGACGCCTTCGTCCGTCCAGGAGCAGAAAGTCCCCACTTCCAATGTGGTGAACGTGCTTGTCAGCCCCCACGGTGAAGTATTCCTCGCAATCGCCGGTGAGGCCGATCCCGATGCTTCCGCCAACTACTACAAGGAGCAGGATCCTTCCCTCACTGCTAAGGACCTTCAGAAGAAAAAAGGCATCTGGGCATCCGACTCTATCCGCATAGCAGCTATCAAACGTGCCATCGCCGAGTACAATGCTACAATCGACGCCGGTCAGAGATCCCTCGGCCCCAAAGTGACCGATCTCACCGAAGATGAAATCGCAAGATATGCTAAAAGCGGTAACATCAACATCCCTATTGCCGACATCAAGAAGTTCGTTAACCTCTCTCAGAGCGACCAGGACAAAGTATTCACCGAGTTCTTCAAACTCTCCGACGAGGAAAAGGAACAGTACAACAAGAACCCCAACAACATCCGCGTTGGTATTCCTATCAATATCGACCCGGAACACAAGAAGACCAACGAGTTCCAGATCTGGATGAAAGCCATTCGTCAGGTTTCACAAAGCGACTACCCCATGCTCTACGACGCTCTCAAGAAGGGCGAAGGTATCGCTGTGAAAGCCGACAAGAGCACCGACTACAGCAAGATGCACACCGTCATGGACAACCTCCAGACCATCAACATGACTCGTTTCACTTTAATGACTGCACTTAAATCGCAAGATCAATAAACATTATGGCACAGATAGAACAATCAGACAAGGGCAAAAAGAAAAAAGGTGCCCAGAAGAAGATGGCCATCCATGTCGACTTCACCCCGATGGTTGACATGAACATGCTTCTTATCACGTTCTTCATGCTCTGTACCACCATGTTGAAATCGCAGACATTGAAGATCGCTCTTCCCACCAACGCCAACGTCGAAGCTTCCCAGCAGAACCAGGCCGGTGAATCGCAGGCTATCACACTTCTCCTCGACACCGAACGCGACGCCGACGGTAACCCCGTTTACGACGCCGACGGCAAGATCAAAAATGTGATCTACTACTACACCGGTAAAATGCAGGTCGACGACGCAGGCAAGCCCTACAAAGAATCTCTCTCCGAAGAAGCTTTCCTCGGTAATGAGAAAGATGCCAACGGCAACTCTGTGGCCCGCGGTATCCGCAAGATTCTTTCGATCCGCAACAAGAAAATCATCGACGAGGTCAACAAACTCAAGCAAGACTGGCGCGAGAAAAAATTCGACCCCAACGATGAGGAACGTAACCAACAGCTTTTTGAAGAAAAAGCCGCCGCTGTGCGTAACAATCAGGACCTCAGCTTCCCGATTGTCATGATCAAGGCAACTCCCAACGCTTCTTGGGAAAGTGTCATCAGCGCTCTTGACGAAATGAGTATCAACGAAATTTCGCATTACCAGCTCGAAAATCTTTCCGAACTCGACTATGAGGCTCTTGAGGCTCACACCGGCAAAAAGTACGATCGTCCCAAAGACATGACCGACGCCGAAAAAGCCACAGCAGCCGCTGCAGCTCCAGGTAAATAATTTGATGAACGATAGATATTAATCCTAAAATCAGAAAGAATTATGGCAAAAGATGTAGATCTTTCATCAGATGAATGGCGCGACCTAGTCTTTGAAGGCAAAAACAAAGATTTTGGCGCTTACGAGTTGCGTAGGGAATCTCCCAAACGTCACAACATCGCCCTCATCGCGGTGGCAGTGTTTATCGTCCTCGTTCTTGTCGCTAACTTCCTCGTCAACAGCGTGCTCGCTGACAAAGAAGAAGACCAGCCCAAAGAAAAGAAAGAACAGGCCGTCATTGCCGAAATCCCTGAGGACGAAGTGATGGACGAAGAAGAGGTCATCGAGAAATTCGATGAACCCGAACCCGAAGTTGTTGAAGAACCCGTTCTCGAAACCGAGAAAATGACAGAAATCCTTATCGTCAAAGACGAGGATGTTAAGGAACCGCCGAGATCACAGGACGAAGCTCAGACTTCCGATGTAGCCGTCGGTGCCGTTAACCAGGAAGGTATCAAAGACGCCCTCGATCAGAAGGTTATGGATACAGAGGTTAAGGTTGAACCCACACCTCCCCCAGCCCCCCCGGCCGACGACGTAGTCTTCACCTCCGTTGAACAGGACCCCCAGTTCCCCGGCGGTCAGGCTGCCCTCCTCAAATGGGTTGCTGATCATATCAAATATCCTGCCGTTGCTCAGGAAAATGGCATCCAGGGTCGTGTGACCGTACAGTTTGTCGTTACCAAGAACGGTACCGTCGGACAGGTTAAAGTTGTCCGCGGTAAGGATCCGGACCTCGACAAGGAAGCTATCCGCGTTGTGAAATCGCTTCCGAAGTTCACCCCCGGTAAGATGAACGGACACCCCGTGAATGTGTGGTACACACTGCCTATCACATTCCGTCTCCAGGGCATGTAATTTCCCTCGACAATTCAGTCCTCTATATCCCTTGCGGGAGCTCCCCACCGAGCTCCCGCAAGTTTTTTGTTCCCCAGCTTATTCCGCCATCCGACACCCCTCCTGTTTTTCACTCTGCAAAAGATTCACTAATTTTGCCGTATGAAAGCTATTCAAAATGCCGTTAGTCCGGCTCCCGTCATGTTCACTCTCCCCTCGGGACTGCGCTGCGTATGCTGCCGGTTTCACGATGCCCGCGTCGAATATTTCGGCGTTGCCGTTGATGCCGGCAGCCGCGACGATCCGGCCGACGGCTTCGGCCTTGCCCACTTTGTGGAGCACACCATATTCAAAGGCACCGGTCGCCGGCGCGCCTGGCACATCATCAACCGCATGGAATCGTGCGGCGGCGAGCTAAATGCCTATACTACTAAAGAATCCACCACCGTCTATTCGATATTCCCGACCGGCAACCTGCGCCGGGCCGTCGATCTTATCGCCGACCTCGTCATCGATTCTCGCTTCCCTCAGAATGAGCTCGACCGCGAGCGCGAGGTTGTGGCCGACGAGATCAGTAGCTATCTCGACGTACCCTCCGACGCCGTTTACGACGATTTTGAGGACCTCCTCTTCGCCGGTACGCCGCTCGGACATAACATCCTGGGCTCGCTGCAGACACTCTCCACCTTCACGCCCGACCACTGCCGCCGCTGGCTCGCCGACTTCTACGTTGCCTCCAACATGGTGGTGTTCTATTCCGGAACCCTCGATCCCGAAAGGGTAGGGCGGATCGTCGAACGCTCCTTCGCCGGCCTCTCGACCGCCGCTCCGGTTCGCATTAGCCCGGCTGTCGGCCGCAGCAACCGGTTCAACAAGCGCGTGAGTATGGATATCCATCAGGCCCACACTATAATAGGCGCGGAAGTCTGCGATATGTTCTCCGACGAGCGCTTCGCTCTCTCCGTGCTCGTCAACCTGCTCGGAGGCCCGGGTATGAACTCGTTGCTCAACGTCGAGATGCGTGAGCGCCGTGGCCTGGTCTATTCCGTCGACGCCAGCGCATCGCTGCTCACCGACACCGGCATCATGGCCATCTATTTCGGCTGCGATCCCGAAGATGTGAGCCGCTGCACACGCATTGTCGACAAAGTGATCGACCGGCTCTGCGCCACACCGCTCTCCGACCGCAGTTTCGAGCGGATCATGCGCCAGCACATCGGACAGATGAACGTCGCCGCCGACAACCGCGAAAACGCCATCCTCTCCATGGCCCGCTCGGCGCTCTACCGCCGGCAGGTGAGCACAATCGAGCAGACGGCCTCGCGGCTACAGGAGCTCACACCCGCCGACATCATGCACGCCGCGCGCTCGATAGCCCCCGAAAATCTCTCGTCCCTTACTTTTTGCTGAAAGCATCACGGCGCATTGACGATTAATTGCTAAATTCGCATATCAATTCAACCCTTTATGAATATTGGCGACATAGATCTTGGCCCGCGTCCCGTGATGCTCGCACCGATGGAGGATGTGACCGACCGCTCTTTCCGCTTGATTTGCAAGGAGCAGGGCGCCGATATGGTCTACACCGAATTCGTGTCGGCCGACGCTCTCATCCGCAACATCGCAGCTACCACGCGCAAGCTCCACATCGACCCGTCGGAGCGCCCCACAGCCATTCAGATCTACGGCCGCGAACCCGGCCCGATGGTCGAGGCCGCGAAGATTGCCGAGGCTGCCGGACCTGATGTGCTCGACATCAATTTCGGATGCCCCGTCAAAAAGGTGGCAGGAAAAGGCGCCGGCGCCGGTCTGCTCCGCGATGTCCCGAAGATGCTGGAGATCACGCGTGCCGTTGTCGACGCGGTGAAGATTCCGGTGACGGTGAAAACGCGTCTCGGATGGGACCATGAGTCGAAGATTATAGTGCAACTCGCTGAGCAGCTGCAGGATTGCGGCATCAAGGCGCTCACCGTCCACGGCCGCACGCGCTCGCAGATGTACACCGGTCAGGCCGACTGGGAGATGATAGCTCGCGTGAAATCCAATCCGCGCCTCACCATCCCCGTTATCGGCAACGGCGATATCGCCACGCCTGAGCAGGTGAAGGATGCCTTCGACCGATATGGCGTTGACGGCGTGATGGTTGGCCGTGCATCCATCGGCGCTCCCTGGATATTCCGCAGCCTCAAAGCCGCAGCCGCCGGTACCGAAGTCATCGAGCCTTCGCCCGACGAGAAGTTTGCCATGCTTCGCCGCCAGATCCGCGAGAGCATCGACCGCATCGATGAGTATCGCGGCATCCTCCACATTCGCCGCCATCTGGCTGCATCACCGCTCTTCAAGGGCATCCCGCATTTCCGCGACACGCGCATCGCCATGCTCCGGGCTTCGACCTACGACGAGCTCGATGCTATCCTCAACAGAATACAATACGAAATTCTCCCTCAAATAACCCAATTATGAAACATCAGCTGACGCTTCTGCTTATGGCTTTCGCGGCCGTCCTGTCGTTTAACGCGGCCGCCGACGAGTTGAGCCATTACAATCTTAAACTCGACGACTTTCACGAACTGAAGGTGGTCGACGGAATCAACGTTGACTATCACTGCGATCCGGCGCGTGCCGGCCTCGTGGAGTTCGACGCTCTCCCCGCCGTGGCTTCAGCCGTGATTTTCGAACCCGGAAACGGAAAGCTCTCCATCAAACTCGCCGCCAGCGACACGCCCTATGCCGGACTCCCCACGGTGCACGTCTATTCATCCTTCCTCTCCAACGTCAGCAACGAAGGCGATTCCACCGTCCGCGTGCTGTCGGTGGCTCCGGGAGCCAAATTCTCCTGCCGCGTGATGGGCAACGGCTTGCTGTCGGTGCGCAACGTCGAGGCCTCCTCGGTCAACGCCACCATCCTTTCCGGCCGAGGCATGATATCCATCTTCGGCAAATGCGAGACGGCAACACTGAAAATCACCGGCGCCGGACAGATTCAGGCCGACGAACTGCAGGCCACCGATGTCAATTGCACGGCCACCGGCACCGGCACCATCCACTGCTATGCCACACGCCTTCTCAACGTCGGCGGTCTCTCGGGCAAGGTGTTCTACCGCGGAGCTCCCACGGTGAAGAAGCGCTTCCTCTCGGCCGTGAAGGTGAACTCGATCGATGCTTCCCATTGATTTTGCTGATATTTTGCCCCGAATCTTGCTTTCGAGATCCTGAATTATTAAATTTGCAGTTATGTCAGTCAACAAAGTGATTTTGCTCGGAAATGTCGGCCGCGACCCGTCGATCCGCTACGTGGGCACCCGTCCCGTGGCCGAGATAGCTCTCGCCACAAGCGAACGGGCCTACACCGGGCCTTCCGGTGCTGAAGTGCCCGCGCGCACCGAGTGGCACCGCGTGGTGCTTTGGGATGCTAATGCCGAAACTGCCGAGAAATATATCCGCAAGGGCACACGCCTGTATGTCGAAGGCAAGCTCCGCACCCGCATCTGGGAGGACCGCAATGCCATAAAAAATTCCGTCACGGAAATCTACGCCGACCACATCGAAATCCTTTCGCGGTCGCAGAGCTGACCGGCCATTCACTCCGCCCCAACGTCATACATCTATTAATTAGCATATAAATCAAACACATAGAATCACAAGAAAATGAGCAATGAGAAATTAAACGCCGAAGAAGAGTATATCGACCAAACGGCCGATCCGGCGCAATTGCCGGAAAACGCTTTCCGTGAGCTCGCTGCCGATGAGGAGTATCAGCCGCTGATGAAGCCCACGCACAACTATCCCGAAGTGACACCCTATTCGGTGTCGATGGGCCTTATCCTGGCTGTCATATTCAGTGCCGCGGCTGCCTACCTGGGCCTGCGCGTGGGGCAGGTGTTCGAAGCCGCCATCCCCATCTCGATTATCGCCGTCGGACTTTCCGGCGCCCTCCGTAAGAAGAATGCCTTGGGACAGAACGTCATCATACAGTCGATAGGCGCATGCTCGGGCGTCATCGTGGCCGGCGCCATCTTTACGCTCCCGGCGCTTTACATACTTAAGGCAAAGCATCCCGATATAACCGTCAACTTCCTCGAAGTGTTCCTGAGCTCGCTCCTCGGCGGTGTGCTCGGCATCCTCTTTTTCATCCCGTTCCGAAAATATTTTGTCAAGGACATGCACGGCAAATATCCTTTCCCCGAAGCGACAGCTACAACACAGGTGCTAGCAAGCGGCGAAGGTAATGCCAAGTCCACCGGCGGTCAGGCCATTACTCTTGTGGTCTCGGCGCTTATCGGCGGCGTATATGATTATGTGGTGGCCACTTTCGGCTGCTGGGCTGAAACTATCACCACCACCGCCACAGCATGGGGCGCAGCCATCGCCGATAAGTTTAAGGTGGTGGTAAGCTGCAACACCGGCGCCGCCTTGCTCGGCCTCGGCTACATCGTCGGGTTGCGCTACGCTTTCATCA